>JANPGW010000087.1:0-12975 GCA_031424115.1 Saprospiraceae bacterium
CGTTGGCGCAATTTGCGCTCATCGTTTGTCTTTTTCCAAGTCGCCCCAGCATCGTCAGACCGATAAACGCCGCCATCATTCGCCTCAACAATCGCCCATAATCTTCTGGAATCGACAGGAGAAACGGTAATACCTATTTTACCGAGCGTACCTTCGGGCATTCCGGGGTTTCGGCTCAAATCTACCCATGTATCGCCGCCATTTTCTGATTTCCACAATTTACAATCGGATCCACCGCCCCACATTTTCCACGTCTTGCGATAGACTTGCCAAGTGGTGGCATAGAGCACTTTAGGGTTATTTCTATCAATGATTAAGTCGGCAACACCCGCTTTGGGGCTGACATACAACACTTTTTTCCATGTATTGCCGCCATCTGTTGACCTAAAAACGCCCCGTTCTTCATTATCGCCATACGGATGACCGAGAGCACCCACATAGACAATATCGGGATTAGTCGGGTGAACCCTGATTCGTGATATAGCTTGAGTCTCTTTTAAACCCAAATGCCGCCAATTTTTACCAGCATCTACCGATTTATACACCCCATCGCCTTGTGTGATACTGCCTCGCAATTGTGTTTCCCCACCACCAATGTAGATGACATCGGGATTGGTTTCCGACACTGCTACTGCGCCAATTGACGAGCAGGTGATTTTGCCATCTGTTACAGCTGCCCATTCTTGTCCACCATCGGTTGTTTTCCAAAGCCCGCCGCCTGTGGCACCAAAATAATATTCATGGATGCGTCCGGGACTACCCGTACAGCCCAAAGAACGCCCGCCCCGTTGAGGACCAATATTGCGCCATTTCATTTTGTCGAAAAATTTGGTGTCGTAAGTCGGTAAATTAATTTGACCCGAATTGGAAGTCGTTGGATTTTGAGCTAAACCCGCATAAAAAAGAGGTAAAAAGCATAGAAACAACGTATATTTTTTCATAGTTGCCGAATAAAGTTTGGTTTTTATTGAAAAATTGTACCTAATGAACAGCTAATATAGGCTATTTTCATTAATTGAAAACGTAAAAATACGGAGGGCTTATCAATTCCTCGTTGCTGCAAGTCTTTCATTTTCCCCCAAAGAACGGGACTGTTGTGTTCTAACTTGTCTGAGACACTAAAAACAAAACACCCTAAACTAAAAACTACCGAAATAGGAATAATTACAACTTTAAACCGTCTAAAAGTGCTATATAAGTTTTTATCCCTTCTTCAATTTCTTGCACATAAACAAACTCATCTGCCGTATGGGAACGAGCAGAATCGCCGGGACCTATTTTAAGCGTTTCAAAAGGCATCAATGCTTGGTCACTCAGAGTGGGCGAACCATAGTACGAAAGACCTAATCCGATACCCCTCAGTATAAGCGGGTGCGTCAGGCTGATGCGAGATGAATTCAAGCGAAATGATCGGGGCTTCAACTCAGATTGGATATGTTTTTGAAGTATGTCAAAAATTTCAGCGTTAGAATAGCACTCATTTGACCGAATATCAACGACAAATTTGCACGTGTCAGGCACCACATTGTGTTGCGTTCCGGCTTCTATCTGCGTCACGGTCATTTTAATATCCCCTAAAAAATCGGAGGTTTTATCAAATTTAAAATTTTTAATCGTCTGAATATCTTCTAATGCTATATAAATGGCATTTACCCCTTCGTTGCGGGCGGCATGACCGGCTTTACCGTGGGCGATGCCGTCCACCACCATCAAACCCTTTTCAGCTACTGCCATTTGCAGCAATGTCGGTTCGCCCACGATGCCAACAGTAATAGGTGGCAGGTGAGGTAATAAAGCTGCGATACCATTGGCACCGGATATTTCCTCCTCAGCCGTAGCCGCTAAAATGAGATTAAAAGGCAGTTTTTTATTATAAAAATGGCAAAAAGTAGCTATTAAGGAAACAAGCGATCCGCCGGCATCATTAGAACCCAGCCCGTATAAAATATCCTTTTCAATATCCGGAGAAAACGGATTACGTGTCCAGCCACTTACAGGCTTCACCGTATCATGGTGAGAATTGAGCAACACAATCGGCAAGTCCGGGGTAAAATGAGCATTTTTCGCCCAGATATTGTTGCCTTTGCGCTGGGTTGGTATATTTTTCCCCTTTAAAAAAGCCTCAATAATATCCGCTGTTTGATCTTCTTCTCTTGAAAAAGAGGGTGTGGCAATGAGTTTTTTTAAAAGAGTAATTGCTTCGTTCATTTTTGTAAAAGCGTTTCTAACTTCATCCCTCTTGAGCCTTTAATCAGGATACAAGTATCTTTTTCGAATGTTTGGTTTTGAAACCACGCTCTTGCTTCAAGATTGGTCTCAAAATGAATCTCCTCTCCGACCGCATCGGTTCGGTCAAAAACTCGTCCAAACTCATCCCCGACCGTTACCAATGTAGTGAAATGCAACGACTGAGCGAGGTTCAATATATCTAAATGTTCTTTTAAACTTTCTTGCCCAAGTTCCCTCATATCACCGATAATCGCTATTTTTTGAGATTTAGGCATTTTAGATAAATTCAAAAGAGCATAGCGCATACTTGTCGGATTGGCATTATAAGCATCCATGATGAGTGTCACCCCTTCTTTATATTCAATTATTTGAGACCGATTCATACTCGGAACATACCTTTCTAAGGCTTCTTTAATTTTAATGGAAGGTACTTTGAAATATTTACCGACGGCAATGGCAGTTGAAATATTGGCAAAATTATACTCCCCCACTAAGTTCGTTAAAGCGTGTATCATCTCACCTTTCGAGTTCAAAAATCCGACTTTCAAAAAACCATCAGCCGACTCTAAAGTAACTTCATACTGAGGGGTGGTCAAAGAGGGCTCATGACTCCTGCAATAGGGAATAACACGGGCGTCGGTGGGTATAAAATCCATCAAAAAAGGTTCATCTTCATTCACAAAAATCGTCCCGTGATGGGCTATTAACCACCGATACATCTCGGATTTGCCTTTCTTTACCCCTTCAAAACCACCAAAACCATCTAAATGAGCTTTCCCCATATTCGTTATCAAGCCATGCGTCGGCTCGGCTATTCGACACAATAGGTCAATCTCTCGCTGGTGATTTGCACCCATTTCGATAATTGCCACTTCATGATCCGCTTTCAATTGGAGCAATGTCAAAGGGACTCCAATATGGTTGTTCAAATTGCCTTTTGTATAATGCGTATTGTATCGGGTGGACATAACCGCAGCAATAAGTTCTTTAGTTGTCGTTTTACCATTTGAACCGGTAATAGCAATGACCGGGAAATCAAATTGCCTACGGTGGTATCGAGCCAAATCCTGAAGAGTGGTTAAAACATCATCAACCAATAGGTATCTATCATCTTTTTTAAAATCCGGATTATCAATAACCACACAAATAGCCCCTGATTCTAAAGCTTTTTCAGCAAATAAATGACCATCGAAGTTGTCGCCTTTAAGTGCAAAAAAAATGCACCCTTTAGTTATCTGGCGGCTATCTGTTGTAACAGTTTGATATTGTTGAAAGAATTTATAGAGCATTTGTATCATAGTTAATGACAATTATAACGATATTCAACATTTTCAGAACACAAAAGCACTGAATTAATTCATTTTAAAATCCGGCACAAATTAGATATTTTTACTTAAACAATAGAACCTAAAAATAAGATTCTATCAACTTATAACATTATCCCGTCACGTATATGTATCTCTGAACCTTGCGCCAAAATAGAGAGGTGGGCTTCTGATGGATAAAAAATTGAAAAGAAGAATCATACATTTCACGGAAATTAGGGTCGATTCCCTATTTTTCCAGCAATATTCGACGAACTGCATACCCCCCTCAGTACACCAATTATGTGACATCACCAAAATTCGCCAAAGTTCACCTAAAAGCGTATGACCGACAAGAGAAATCATCTTAATATTCTTAAAAATGCAAAACCCGAAAGGTTTTGAAAGCCTTTCGGGTTTGAAGCAATATTATTTTTTAGCAAAAAATATTTACCAGAAAATGGTATAAAGAGCCGCCAAAATACCCAAAATTAGTAGTGCACCTACTGCAAAACCATTGGACATTTTGAACATTGAGGCATCAATTTCCAAACCTTTCGGGTTGTTTTTGCTATTTGAATCGGCAAGAGTAATAATAACCATACCGAGAACACAAAATACGAAGACAAAACCCATACGGTCAATAAATGGAATATCGTAAACACCATTATTAAGTACGGTAAAGCCCATACCTGAAAGCCATGACAAATCCATCATATTAGGCAATGCCTTAAATAAAACAGACATCAAAAAGCCACCCACAGTAGCGAATAATGCAGCATTTGCGGTTGTGCGTTTCCAGAAAAAGCCCAAAATAAACATGGCAAAAATACCGGGCGATACAAAGCCTGTATATTCCTGAATGAATTCAAATCCACCTTTTTTATCAATACCCAACAATGGCGAAATAATTACCGCCAATAGTAAAGCAGCGACAATAGCAATACGACCCACGCTGACCAATTTCTTTTCATCAGCATCTTTATTGATAATTTTTTTATAAATATCTAAAGTAAAAATTGTAGATATGGAATTGGCTTTACCGGCTAAAGAAGCAACAATCGCAGCTGTTAAGGCAGCAAATGCCATACCTTTAAGACCGGGTCCCAACAAATTCATCATAACAGGATAAGCATTATCTTGTGAAAGAGTGCCGTCTGTACCCATCATTTCTTGCTGCAACAAACCTTTTTGATGCAATACAAAAGCTGCTATACCCGGTAAAACAACGATAACTGGCATCATTAGCTTTAAAAAAGCGGCAAAAAGAATACCACTCCGCGCCGTTTTTAAATCAGCACCGAGTGCCCGCTGTGTGATATACTGATTACATCCCCAATAATTCAGGTTGATAATCCACATACCACCAATAAGGATACTCAAACCCGGGAGACTAATATAATTGGGGTTTGTTTTATCAAAAATCATCTCAAAATGGTCAGGCGTTTTCTCCAACATCAAATTGAGTCCACCCATTACACCATCAAGACCGAATTCTTTTGAAACCATATTGATTGCCAAATAAGTAGTGGCTAAACCACCAATAACAAGAAAAACGACTTGCACTACGTCGGTGTATCCAATGACTTTCATCCCCCCCAGCGTGATAAACAGCGCAAAAATGGCTAATCCAAACATACAAACAGTGAAGTTGATGTGAGAGATAGTATTTACCGCCAATGCACCTAGATATAGAATGGAAGTCAGATTGACGACCACATAAAGCAAAAGCCAAAATACCGCCATAACCATACTCACGCGTCCATCGTATCTTTTTTCAAGAAATTGAGGCATCGTAAAAATATGGTTTTTGAGATAAATAGGCATGAAAAATATCGCAACGATTAAAAGGGTAGCGGCAGCCATCCACTCATAAGTTGCAATAGCTAATCCCATTTTAAAACCATTCCCGCTCATACCAATGAATTGTTCGGCAGAGATATTGGAAGCGATAAGTGAAGCACCAATTGCCCACCATGTCAGAGAGCCTTCGGCGAGAAAATAATCAGCTGATGTTGTTTCAGCTTGTTTTTTTCTATTGTAAATCCAATAGCCATAAGAGGATACTACAATAAAATAAAAAAGAAAAACAATGTAATCTAACGTTTGGAGACCTGTTTGCATATCTAAATTGGTTGTTAAAAAAAAATTAGCGAATTTCCGCAAAAAATAATTGTTCAATAAACACTCACTAAGAGCAGCGAATTTAGAATAAAAATCGCTTTTTAAAGTATTTTTTTGAAATAAATTTTATCAATTCTTTAAAAACCCAAATTTTAGATACAAGTTTCTTTTTTTCAAATTGTAAAAAAATAAATATTAATAGACATTAACAATTTTTTGACAATTCTATGTTGATTTTTTAAAAAATGTGACTTATCTTTGTGTGAGAATTCTTTATTGGTTTCAATATCTCAAGTCTTTTATCACTTAAATTAGTTAAAAAAGACAGAAAAATAGTTAATATATTTTAAAATAAATTTGTATATTATTATTATTATTTTTAGATTTGTTGAAATAAAGAAAAAATGAGATTCACTTCTTCAAAAATGTGACTTTCAAAATACCGTGCGTCAAAATGTTAAACACAGATAAATCTGAGTAAAAATCAACTTTTCAGAACTTTGTTTGTTTATTAATTTGAGTTAAGTTTGATATTATTATTCCCGATTAATTTCGGGATTATTATATGTAGATTGTTTTCATTTGGTTTTTTGGGGTTATACAGGGTGCGTACCGTCTCGGTATTGTCGCCCTGTTTTTTTTGACCTATATCAATAAAGCAACGCCATGTAGAATAGCGTTGCTTTATTTTTTTGAAATTAACAAATGTTCAAACTTCCGGTTTTAAGCCCCTAATTGCCGCTGAAAGTCCGTATGATTCCACTCTATATGAATACTGTTAATACGACCAGCAGGGTCACTTTGAAAAATAAAAATATGGTCGCTGTCAAATTCTTGCTCTTTGCAAACAATCCCCGCAAAATCCTTCGCTTGCTTTCCCCGAATAACCACTTGACACCTTACACGACCGTCTGAATCGAGCACTGCAGAATCTACCGTATTATTGAGGTTTGGGAAACTATCAATCAACATTGACCAGAGCCCTTTACCCAGTTCTCCAATTTTTCCGCGCCCATCTTCGCCCAAAGGCTTGAACCAGACCTCCCCCTCAGTATCGCAGAGGTTCATCATTTTGTCCATATTTTGTTCTGCATATGCGAACATAAAATTTATAGCTGACCCCTTGAGGTCGAGCGTTTGGTTTTTTACTGTCGTTTCCAATTTAAATATATTTATAAAATAATTAAAAAAAACCAATTAAATAAAAAATTACATATTTTTTAAACGGCCTGTTTATTTATTTTTTATACTTAATAATTTAAAGCTCATTTTTTAGCCCTAATTCGTTTCTCAATAAATTTATGGTCTTCCCATTCTTTCGTTACATCTGTTCCATCGGATAAGGTCACTTTTTTAAATCCATTAAATATAAGGGTATCACCTTTCATTTCCCATTCTTGCCAATCACTTGCGCCAACATATTTTGGGTTTGAATAATAACTCACAGTCTCCTTATAAATGTTTCCATTTACTTCGTAAGAACCTGCGCCTGCTGAATGAAAATTTCCCATAGAATCATTGAATACAAAGCAAAAAAAACCTTTATTGAATACTTTAAATTGCTGATGTTGGCTCAAGTTAATTTTGCGACCTACTACTTGATTTGATACAAGCTCCCAATTACCTTCAAGAGGCGTAGAAGATTTCATATCGCTTTGAGTTGATAATCCTTCTTGATTGTTAACAGGCTTATCATTACATGCTATCAGGAATATTACCATTAGAATTATTGAAAAAAATACTTTAAATTTCATTTGTTATATATTTTATAAGTTATTGAAAATTAATTTTTATGTAAAATAATGATTGAATTTTATTGTTTATTGAGAACATTTTTATAATCCCAAAGGGCGTTCATAACTGATAGTTTCCACCTCCCTGCCTCTTTTTTGAGCAAACGACTTTCATAACTGGTATAAGTTTCACCTTTTTGAGAAGTCAATTTTTGAATGAAATTTACCCAAACCCAGTCAGGAGTAAGCGACTTGATGACCCAATCGGTACGCTCTACTTTCGGTTCATAGCTCTTGTTTGGGCTTGCCCGAATATCCTCGCCAATGCTTTTTTTTATAGGAGCAAAATTTCTATCGCCCCCGAAAGAGCCGTCACTGTTATTCCACATCCGTTGCGTTATAGCTACATCTGCGTATGTTTGCATATATAAGACAGAATCACGGCTCAACCAAGCTGCTGTTTCGGCACTGATAGCCGCTTTAATAGCTGCGTCATCGCTTACTATTTCCGTTGCTTTTGGATAGTTTTTATGTGCTTTCAATTTGGCAATCTGCCTCAAATGCCTATCCACATGCCCCCATTGATATATCAAAACTTGGTGCATATTGCGTGGATATGGGGTATTTGCCAATTCAAAATGTGCGCGTAAATCTATTTTAGTCGTTTCAACAAATTTGATAGCCTGTTCACGTCCACGTAGGAAAAAAGTAAGATTGTCTTTACCCTGTATAAAGCCTGTTGGCACAGCAAAATCGGGTGCTGTATGCGGTTTGTCCTCCATAATGAATGTTGTATAATAGCTATCAGGACTACTCGTGGCATTCAATTCTGGTTGTGGTTTGCTGCGGCTACCCATACTGATTTCTCTTGCCCAAACGATTTCCCACAACGCCAAATGTTCCACCACTTCTGCAATAGACCATCGGTTTGCAGAGTCTCTAAATGCCCATTGTGCGGGTGTAAGATTTTCTGTTTCTTTGATGAGTGCATCACGGGTGCGGCGCATATTGTCTAAGGTGTATTGACGGTCTGCTTCCGTCCAAAGGCTTTTGGTTTCTTGGGCTTGTACAATGCCTGTCATAAAAATAATACATTGAAGGGCTAAAAAGGTTTTTAGAATGCTGTTCAAAATTTGTCTTTTCATCGTTTTTCAATTTTATATGAATGATAAGACAAAATTAGGCAGCGACGATAAGCGGGTATTGTAAAAATGCGACAAGTTTACTCTTGAATAACGTTGCGAGGGTTTTGCACCCTCGCAACGTTGATAATCAATAAGTTAAGAAAATAAATGAATACGGTGCCCCCTTAGTCAACTCAGAGTGTGATGAAGCGAAACTCATCACATTTTAGGTGTTTTTCAAAAAATGCGACAATTCGACATTGTTTTTAAGGTAATCAGTGGGTGTTCTTCCTAAAAAAGTGCTGAAATCTTTGATAAAATGAGCTTGGTCATAATAGCCACAATCATAAAGCATATGTTGCCAATTGACTTCCCTTTTACCTGCCATGAGTGAACAGAGATACCCCATTCGCCTTGTACGCGCATAAAATTTAGGGCTTAATCCCACTTTTTGAAAAAATCGGCGCTCAAATTGTCGGCGACACATAAAAAGATTGTTCATCATATCGCTGACATTGATGATACCTTTACCATCCACTATTTGATTGGCTGTGAAATCTACTGCATCAAAACGGTACTCATTTTTCATCAATCGGATACTGAGAAAATGACTTAATAAACTGATGCGTTCAGGGGTATTTCGGGCGTCCATTATTTTGGCTTGCAAATCTCTTATTTCATTACCCCTCAGTATATCCGTTATGTTGAATCGTTCATCCGTTAATTCTCCTAAAGGCAAATTGAAAAGCGTATGCATTGCAGCTGGGCGGAATACAATTCCTACCATACCAATCGTGCCGGCTAATAACAGATGGTAACTCGTAGTCGCCTGACCTGTCAAAAAAGATTGAGGAACAGCAACTGACTCGTATTTTATATTTTTAACAGAATAGGGATTTCCATAGTTAAAAACCATGGAAGTAAAGGCACTGGGCGGGGATTCCACTAATTGAGGCTTAAAAAACGAATTTTCCCATACGTAAAAACATTCTACGTAGGGTTTTAGATGAGTCGGTGGTGGAAATTTTTTGTATAACATTGGGGCTTCTGTTTAATAACAAAAATATTCTTTAAACAAATATAGTAATTTATTTTTAACAATACATATACCCCCCCTCAGTATAAATACAAAAAAAGCCCCATCCGAACAAATCGAATAAGGCTTTTTGTATTGTTCATCGAGTAAAACTCGAATAATAATTTAAGATTCTAAAGCAGCCGCACCACCTACTATTTCCGAAAGTTCTTTGGTAATCGCTTCTTGACGGGCTTTGTTATAATTAATACGCAATGTTTTCAACATTTCATTCGCATTTTCAGTTGCTTTATCCATAGCTGTCATCCGTGCCCCATGCTCCGAAGCTTGTGTATCCAAGCAAAATTTATAGAAAGTCGTTTGCAAAATACTTGGCACAAGTTCTTCCAATAATGTCATTTGATCAGGCTCAAAAATATAATCCGCCCTTTTCTTCTTAGTTTCAGTCTTTGCGACTTCCAATTTAGGAACCGGTAAAAACTGGACTGCTTCAGGAAACTGCATGGCCGCATTTTTGAAACGACCATACGCCACAGTTATATGGTCATATTTTTTTGCTTCAAAACTATCCATCAATGCTTGAGCAACATTTCTCACATTATCAAAGCTCAAATCATTGAAAGTTTCAACATAATCGCTATTGATAGCAGAAGCTGGATAACGGCGACGGAAGAAATCATATCCTTTTTTACCGATACAAACAATAGTTAACTTGCCATTATCCCGCTGTTTCGCATATTTTTCATTGATTGTTGCTACAGCTGCCTTGATGACGTTTGTATTAAAAGCACCAGCCAGACCACGATTTGAGGTAATAACAACCATACAAGCATTTTCAACCTCCCGCTCGACACTAAATGCTGTATTAGCATCACCATCAAGATTGGAAAGGATATTAATGAGCATAGAGTTAAGTTTATCGGCATAAGGGCGCATCTGCACAATAGCAGTTTGTGCCTTGCGGAGTTTCGCCGCCGATACCATTTTCATCGCTTTTGTAATCTGTTGCGTAGAAATAACCGACGCAATTCGGATACGGACTTCTTTTAAACTTGCCATTATTTATTCAGAATAAATTAAATATTATATCTATGGGTGTGTGGATTTTAGTGTTTGGTGTGTAGACACGGCTCAACACTACACACTAAAAACCACATACTCAAACACTATTTCACCAAACGCACAACATCAGCAGCCACTTGTTTCAAGGCAGCCAAGTCATCGTCGTTAAGTTTACCTTTACGGAAGTTTTCAAGCATGCCTTTGTGACTTGTATCAAGAGTCGTATAAAGAGCTTCTTCGAAAGCACGAACTTTATTCAAAGGCAAATCACGAAGTAGGTTATTTGAACCCACAAACATAGCAGCTACTTGCTTTTCAACTGTTACCGGTGCATACTGTGGTTGTTTCAATAGTTCAACGTTACGAGAACCTTTATCCAAAACGCCTTTAGTTGCTGCATCAAGGTCTGAACCAAATTTAGCGAAAGCCTCCAATTCACGGTATTGCGCTTGGTCAAGCTTCAATGTACCGGATACCTTTTTCATCGATTTGATTTGAGCGTTACCACCCACACGCGATACCGAAATACCCACGTTGATAGCCGGACGAATACCCGCATTGAACAAACCTGACTCCAAGAATATCTGACCATCTGTGATGGAAATTACGTTAGTAGGGATATAGGCAGAAACGTCACCCGCTTGAGTCTCAATGATGGGAAGAGCCGTCAAAGAACCACCACCTTTTACGATACCTGCTTTTTTCAAAGATTCAGGTAAGTCGTTCATATCGTTAGCGATTTCATCGTTAGCAATAATTTTTGCCGCCCGCTCCAAAAGGCGAGAGTGAAGGTAGAATACATCACCCGGATAAGCCTCACGTCCCGGAGGGCGACGCAATAAGAGTGATACCTCACGATATGCTACTGCTTGTTTAGACAAATCATCATAAATAATCAATGCCGGACGACCTGTATCACGGAAAAATTCTCCGATAGCAGCACCTGCGAATGGCGCATAAAACTGCATCGGTGCCGGTTCAGAAGCTGATGCCGATACAATAACCGTATACGGCATTGCACCATTTTCTTCAAGAATACGCGCTACTTGCGCTACTGTCGAAGCTTTTTGACCCGAAGCCACATAGATACAAAATACTGGTTCACCCCGATCAAAAAACTCTTTTTGGTTGATGATAGTATCGAGAGCAATAGCCGTTTTTCCTGTTTGACGGTCACCAATAATCAACTCGCGTTGACCACGTCCAATCGGAATCATAGCGTCAATCGCCTTGATACCGGTTTGGAGAGGCTCATTCACGGGCTGACGATAGATAACGCCCGGAGCTTTGCGCTCTAAAGGCATTTCGTATTTAGTACCTGCAATGGGTCCTTTTCCGTCAATTGGCAATCCAAGTGTATTCACTACACGACCCACCAAACCTTCCCCCACTTGAATAGAGGCGATACGGCTTGTACGACGAACTTTTGAACCTTCCTGAATACCATCAGAAGCACCAAGCATTACCACACCCACGTTATCCTCTTCCAAGTTTAACGCGATGGCTTGCGTACCGTTTTCAAATTCGACCAATTCACCAGCCTGAACGCTGTTCAAGCCATAAACGCGAGCGATACCATCACCCACTTGCAATACCGTACCTACTTGCTCAAGTTCGGTTGCAGAGGAGAAACCACTCAATTGTTGTTTGAGTATCGCTGATATTTCTTCCGGTCTTACATCAACCATTTTTATATTATTTTATGATTTTAAAATTTATCTATTTAACTTATTACTTTTTTTCAATTTGGCTCTCGTATATATTGCCCTTGAATTCTTTGCGTAATGACTCTAATTTATGCGCTACGCTTGAGTCATAGAGCTTATCATCGAACTCAAGTACGTAACCCCCTATGAGTTCAGGATTAACAACCGTTTCGATTTCCACATTTTTCAAAGTATCTGAGCTGGCTATAAGTTTTTGACGAATAGCTTCAAGAGCATCTTTACTGAGGGGGATAGCTGTTGTCACTTTTACCGTTGAGATACCCTTCATTTTTTTATTGATAGCTAAAAATTCTTCCGCCATTTCCGGTAAAATATCTTCACGACCCTTGGTAATACAGATATTGATGAAAGCCATAGTGGTTTCATCAAAGCTATCACCAAAAATGATTTTCATGATGCTTTCCTTTTTATCAGAATTGATAATTGGACTTTTCAGCATTAAATACAAATCACGATTTTTCATCGCTTCATTGAGGTGCTCAATATCACCTACAACCGATTGTAGATTGCCTCGCTCTGAAGCAAGGTCTATCAACGACTTGGCGTAACGCCCAGCTACTCTTGTACTTGCAGACATTGTATCAATTAAGTTTTGAGTTTTGAGTTTTGGGTTTTGAGTTTTGGGTTACAAAAACC
>JANPGW010000088.1:0-3966 GCA_031424115.1 Saprospiraceae bacterium
CAAAAAAAAGCCATAGATTTGCACAAAATTTTTAAAAACTAAAAAAACGAGGGAGCAATGACTTTAACATCGCCCATTATAAGCCGTATTATTATTGACCGATTGTTCGACAATCTGTGAAGCGGCTGCACTCGTTTGTGAAAAACGCCTCAACGGATTGGATTCGTTGAGGCGTTTTTGGTTTAAAACTGCTACTATCATGTTGTACTTAATCGGTTTTGCTTTTATTTTAAGTATTTGGTTTATGATGCGGATGTTTGCCGCCTCGCAAAAGCAGCGGCTCAATCAAAGCGGTCGCTATGAAGAACATATTCGGGAGCGACGGGAAGCACGTCGAAGGAAGCGGAGTCGGGCAAGGGAGGAACGCAACAAGGATTTTTGAACATTTTAAACTAACAAAAACTCATGGGAAAAATCCTTTTATCGATTCTATGCTTGATTAGCTTTTTTAAGCCTGGAATAAGCCAAAATCATTACACTATAAAAGGTGTAGTGTTTTCACAAATTAGTCAACTCCCTGTTTTAGATGCTCCTTCTTTCAGAATTAGGGTAAAGGGTGCTTCTGTTAGATATGTTTTTCTTGATAAAAAATCAGAATTTGGAGTCAAAGGGCTAAAAAAAGGTCGTTATGAAATAACGTTAGAGACATCTAGTGAAATGGGAGATATTTACTTTAGTAAAGAAATTGATACCGTTCTGATTATAGATAAAAAAATTAGTACTGAGATTAAACTTTTTAGAAAAGATAAAGACATGTGTGATGGTGGACTAATAGATAAGCAAAAAGCATTAAAAGATATAGAAAAGGATAAATTCTCACTTTATCTCCCGCCAACGGGCATTAGTGGAGATATGAATCTTACACCTCATGATTTTGAATTTGAGAAAGGTATAATGTAAAATATCAAGTTACTGGTTGTACTTTCCCAGACTTTGAATGTTTTAGAATTTATAATTTGACAATGTTCAGTTATTTAGATAAGAAGTTTAATAAATCATGGCGTAAAGAAGCGCGAAAAAATGTTCTTTTTCTGAAATAAACAATATAGACTTAGAAACATGAAAATTTTACTTATCACTTTTTTGTTTTTTGCGTTTGGTTTGACAATCGCCCAAGAAAGCCGCTTTAAAGAAGGCGAAAAGCTCAATATTTGGGCAACATCAGGCTTGAATATGCGGGATAAACCCGATGCCAAAGCTGCAAAATTAATGGCAATTCCCTACGGTGCCAAAGTGATTGTACAACCCAATATTGGCGTTAAAATCCTTTTTGAAGTAGAGGAGTTTAAAGGTTTTATTGTAAAAGGCTATTGGTTGTTGGTGAAATATGGGGATACTCAGGGGTTTGTGTTTGATGGTTTTTTATCGAGATTGCCTGCACCAGTTAAAGAAACAAATAAAAATTTAGTCGATTATTTAGATAGTGGGATAGGTAAAATTGGAGATAAATTTAATGTCAAAATATACGATGAAAAGATAGATAGCATGCGATATGTACGGTTTAATGAAGAATATGATTTGAATTTAGTTCAAGAGTATTTATATCATCAAAAATATAAATTTGACATTGATTTTACAGTTATGAAAGCATTGGGAAGCCAAGATTTTAAATTGCAGATACCTAATTCAGATTTATATCAGGGGTATATTTTATTGAAAAACTACTTTGAAAAGCCCGTTTTTAAATTTAATGTTAACCAAGATGGTATTGAATTAAGTGACAGAGAAGAAGAAGGCAGAGGACATTTTACCATAATTAAAGCAAATAATACTATTATTGTTACAGGTGTTTTTTAGAAAATACAATAAAATACAATCATTTTAAACTTGTAAAACACATGAAAAGAATACTTTTATTATTGGCTCTATTCTCAATTTGGTATAAAATAAACGCCCAAGAAAGCCGCTTTAAAGAAGGCGAAACGCTGAATGTTTGGGCACAATCAGGCTTGAATATGCGGGATAAACCCGATGCCAAAGCCACGAAAATAACGACAATTCCTTATGGTGCGAAAGTGGTGGTACAACCCAATATTGGCGTTAAAATCCCTTTTGAAGTAGAGGAATTTAAAGGTTTTATTGTAAAAGGCTACTGGTTATTGGTGAAATATGGCGATACTGAGGGGTTTGTTTTTGATGGCTTTTTATCAAGATTACCTGCGCCTATTAATACTGATAAATCAGATATAGAAACATATTTTGATTCAAAATTAAAAAAAATAGGTAAGAAGTATGATATACAAATATTTGATAAAGTAACAGATAAATATAGAATAACTACACCTAACGATAAGTTTAAAGAAACAGATATAAGTGGCTTTTCACAAAAATACGAGTATAATTTAACCTACGAGCATGGCAAAAGTGAAGGTGGTGGAGACGTGAAAATAGAATCACCTAATCTAACATTTTACGAAGGTTATTTTTTAGTAAAAATCTTTTTCTTTGGTCGTAAGCCAGATACTCTGGAATTTGATAAAAAAGCAAATTCTGTTCAAATTGCTGGAGAAGAATGTGATTTTACGATTAAAAAAGTAGGAAATAAAATTGTACTTGATGGATATTGTGGTTGTTGAAAAAAAGAGCCCAGAGGACTCACACCCAGAGTTCACGGGGTAGAATAAAACAAAGCAATGAGTTTCACGAGTCCAGTGGGACTCGTACATAGCACTTTAATGAATTGGAATGCTATGTGTTAGTCCGATGGACTCATGGAAGATTTGTAAATATGTTTCTATAAATGTGCAAGTCCTAACGGGCATGTTAAGTGTAATAATTTTTTAAAACATACAAAACGAGAAAACACATGGCAAACACTTATTCACAAATTTATATTCAGACGGTTTTTGCGGTTAAAAATCGTGAAGCAATGATACAAAAGGAATGGAGAGATGATTTACATAGTTATATAGGCGGAATTTTAGAAAATAAAGGGCAAAAATCATTAGCAATTGGAGGTATTCATGACCATGTTCATTTATTTTTTGGATATGACAATTTAATGATACCGATTCCGAATCTTGTGCAAGAGATTAAAAAGGCGACGAATACATGGATTAAAGCTAATCGGTTGAGCAAATTTCAATTTGAATGGCAAGGAGGTTACGGAGCATTTTCGTATAGCCGTTCACAAATAGATGCCGTTTGTAAATATGTTTTAAATCAAGAAGAACATCATAGACATCGAACGTTTAAAGAGGAATATTTGGATATTTTAAAGAAGTTTGAAGTTGAATACGATGAAAGATATATTTTCAATTTTTTTGATTAAAATATAGACAATTGGCTTAGTGATGCCGTTAGGCATCAAAGAATTGTAGTAAAGAGATTATTATAATAATGACCTCATTAGAGGTCAAAGAATTGTAGATTAAAAACCAATGTGTTCCCGACCTCATTAGAGGTCGTACAATGAACAATAATGTACGACCTCTAACGAGGTCGCAATTACGTTCAGCGAACGATTCTACAATTCTTTGATGTCTAATGACATCATTAGATTTCAAAATAGGCAATAAAACAATTAAAAATCAATCAATTATAAATATGTATAAAGAATATAAAGGTTTAAACCTCCCTGAAATTGACAAAGAAATCTTAGAATTTTGGGAAAAAGAAGGCGTTTTTGAAAAGTCCGTGAATCAGCGGGATCCGAATAATTCATTTGTGTTTTATGAGGGACCTCCTTCGGCGAATGGTATGCCGGGTATTCACCACGTGATGGCGAGGGCGATAAAAGATATTTTTTGCCGTTTTCAAACATTGAATGGCAAACGTGTAGAGCGCAAAGGCGGTTGGGATACACATGGTTTACCAATTGAATTAGCGGTTGAAAAGGAATTGGGTATCACAAAAGAGGACATCGGAAAGAAAATTTCGGTGGATGATTACAACCACAAATGTCGTGAAACGGTCATGCGTTTTAAAGACAAATGGGACGAAATCACGACTAAAATGGGCTATTGG
>JANPGW010000089.1:0-18466 GCA_031424115.1 Saprospiraceae bacterium
ATAGTTGTTGGTCAGATTCGCGTGCAGAACGGCTTTCCCGTTTTCATCGGTAATCATGGTGAAACAATTGTCGCCCGCCGTTTCTACCGCCGGTTTTTGGCTACCGGTCGAGGCAATACAAACGTAGGCTTTACTGAGGGGGAGCCCCGATTTTCTATCAATCACAAAAACGGTTATTAAGCGTTCATTTATGCCGTTTTCTTGGGTTTTATAAGTATCGCTGAGCAGTTTGACATCCGAAAAAGGCTTAGTATTTTCCGGAATAGTGAAACTGTAAATATCATCGCCGCCCATCCCACCGGTTCTGTTCGATGCCAAAAAGCCCGTTTTATTCTCTTTATCCACTATAAAACCAAAATCATCTTTATCGGTATTGAAGGGTTTGCCTAAAGAAATCGGCTTGATGTAATAGCCGGTCGTGTCTATGCGCGTGTAATAAATGTCCAATCCACCCAGCCCTTTGGGTCGGGTGGAAGAAAAATACAATGTCCCGTCTTCGTGAATAAAAGGAAAAACTTCATTGTTGGCACTATTGACTTCCGCTCCTAAATTGACGGGTTCACTCCAAGCACCATCCACTTTTTTGCACATGTATAAATCCATACCGCCCAAACCACCGGCTCGATTGGAGGCAAAATAGAGTTTTTCACCGTCTAAAGAAATAGTGGGGTGACAAGCATCACTTTTTTCATCGTTTAAAGGCATTAATTCCGGCGCACTCCAATCCTCTGAATTGAATGTGGCAGCGTAAATTTTCATATAATTGGTATTGCCTACATAACGCGGCTTTTTTCCGTTGTCTTTATTATCATTTCGGGTGAAGTAAATCACCTCATTCTGGCTATCAAAAGTGATGGGGCCCTCGTGGACTTTGCTCAAAAAAGCCGTATCAAACGGCTCCGGTTTGTGGAAATAGCCTTTTCTATCTTTTTTGGTGATAAAAAGCGACATGGATGGCTGTTTGAGTTTTTTATCAAAAACCTTGCTTTTTCCTTGAATGGGGTTATTGGAAACAAAAACCAAGTCCTCTTTATAATATGATGGGCTGAACTCCAATGCACTTGAATTCACCAATTTCAGGTTGTTGATTTTCACCTTGCTTTTCTCTGCATTCTGCGCAAAACCATAATTTGCCAAGAATAATAGAATGCCGAGAAGAAATATATTTTTTAATGTTTTCATGAATTTCTTTTTTATCAATTATACTGAGGGGGGTGAAAGGTTCTTCAAGGTGTCAAACGCTTTCAAAGCGTTTGACACCTTGATACCAAAAAATCAAACATTTTTCAAAAGAAAAAGCGGGGATTATGCATTGTTTTAGGTGATATAACAAAATCATATCTGGCTAATAATTCTACACTGTTGCGGTTATAATTTCCGATTTGGGAAAGGGTAAAATCATATGCCATACCGACGCTAAAATTGTTCGTCACTTGCATAAAACCCAATAAATCAACCGATTCTCCGATACTGCCCGAACTGCCTGAGCGGTAGGAAAGCCCACCGGAAAACCTCTTTTTAAACAGCACACTCATATTGATATCGAAACTAAAAGGCGCATTAGCGACATATTTAAACATCATCGAAGGTTTTAATTGTAGGTTGTCGTTGTCACCCAATGGGAAAAGCCCGCCCAACATGGCATAAATATGTCTATTCTCTTTGCCTTTAAGGGCTATCTTGGATTCCGGATTGAGTATCAAAGGGTTACAATTTAAATTAGGGATGGACAAGGCGGCGTAGATGTTTTTTCTGTCATAATAAATGCCCATGCCCAGATTCATGTTATTGAGGTTGGGATTATCACTTTCACTCAGAGTAGGGTCTTGTCTTTCCCGAATGTTGACAGTGGAACTTTGCAAATCGAAACGATATTGGCGATACGATGCACTAATCCCCACCCTTAAAGTACTCTCTTCCGTGTGCAAAATAGCGTAGGATACTGAGGGGGTCACCGCCAACCGATTGATGATGCCTTCGGATTGATTGGAGAGCATCAAACCCAAGCCTAATTTATTGTAATTGGGCAAAGGGCTGTCAAAACCCGCTAAAAACGAGCGCGGATTGCCTTTAAAACCAATCCATTGATTGCGATACAGGACATTGACGGATGCCACGCGCCGCGAACCCGCAAAGCCCGGATTGACTTGTAAATTATTGTACATAAATTGCGAGTAGTGTGCTTCTTGTTGGGCTTGAGTCGAAACACCACCCCAAAATAAGAAGATTAAAATGATATAGTTTCTCATTATCGTATGATGGTTATAAATGATTTTGAAGCCTCTCCGGTGGCGTTAGGCTTGAATATGAAATAGTAAGTGCTTTCAGGAAGCGGTAATTCTTTGTACGTGCCACTCCAATTATTCATATAAGGTGCCGCTTTGTAAACCACTTCACCCCATTGGCTGTAAATCACAATACTGCTTTTGTTATTCGGCGAAGTGGCGTCAAAATCCTCAATTATCAAAGCATCATTGAAGCCGTCACCATTCGGGGTAATGACTTCATTGGCAGTATAGGCTTGTTTTGCCGTTTCTGAAATGGTCAGAAAAACGGTTGCTTTGGGGCAAGTATTCGGGCAGAGGGCAGTGCACACTTCATACGAGAAATTATCCGTGCCTTTATATCCGGTTGCAGGACTATACGTTATTGCTCCGTCGTTTTTAATGTTTAAAACACCGTTATTAGCATCATCTTTGATTTTTAGCGTAAAATTGACCCCACTCAGGAGCACATCATTTTTCAAAACATTGCCTATAAGCGTACCATTTTGTGCCACTGTAAACGAATCGTTCAATATTTTGGGCGCGTTGTTTACGCTAACGGTCACGGTATCTTTAACTACACATTTATTAGCAAAAGTAGCCGTTAGGATATATTGCCCTTTTTGATTAATGGAAGCAATCGGTAAACTCAAAGAGCTATTGTTAGCGGTGAAATTATCGGGGCCCCTCCATGAATATACTACATCGTTGAGGGCTTTAGCTTGAATGTTTAAGGTTTCATTGATGCAAGCAGATACATTGTCCACGTTTAACAGTTGAATAGGGGAGACCGTGATTTCCACTCGGCACGTAGATTTTTTGCCGTTGTTGTCGAGTGCTTCAAATGTCAATACATTTATTCCTTTTGGGAATACGCTGCCGGTCTTTAACCCTTCAATTTGTTGCACAAAGGGTAAACTACAATCATCTTTGGCTATTGGTAAATTAAAGCCCAATTGAATACCGTTACAATTATCCGCCATGGAACTTTGAGTGATAAATTTGCTCGGGTCACTCAACAAAGTACCCGCTGACGATACTTCAATATTGGCAGGGCAAGTGATAACAGGAGGTGTTTTATCATCACAAAGGGTAATCGAAACCGGAATATACGCTTGACTGCACGCACCGGCTTTATCGCATAAAATAACGCACAAAGCATCGTTGTCGAAGTTGGGAAATATCGTTTTATACGTGATACACACGTTACCATTTTCAACTTTTATACTGGCAATACCTTTTGGAATATCGCACAAAGACGCTGTATGCAAGTCATTGGCATCCGGATCATTTATCAAAAAACATTGGATAATGGTCGAATCAGCCGGAACGGAAATGGGCGTGACAACCAATGTCGGCGCATCATTGATAGCAATAACATTGAGCGGCATTTTTACGGTATCACACAAGCCTTCTTTATCGCACACCAGCAAACAAATCGTGTCTTGCCCGTTAAAATCTTTGCGGGGCGTATATTCAAGGCACAATTGATTGTTGTTAAAAGTAGGTGTCACCAAGCCTTTCGGTAAATTGCACAAACGGGTATTGAAAACATCGCCCAAATCATTGTCATTGACGATACCGCAGAAGGTGACCGGCGTATCTTCCATCACTAATGGTGCTGTAATACTGACTTTTGGTGCATCATTAACCGGTTTTACTGTAATAATGATGGTGGCTGTAGCACAAGCACCACTCAAATCGCACACTTGATAATGCACACTGTCCACACCATTAAAATTAGGTCTTGGTGTATAAATATAGTCTCCATTGGGCTTTAATTCAAAAGTACCGTTTAGAGGTTTATCCAATAGAACAAAACTACTTGGATTCAAGTTGTTATCAGGGTCACTTGCATTCGGTAAAACACTGCCGTTTAGGGGTGTGTCCTCATTGACGGATGGGGTTGCATTGGACAGGGTAGGGGCGTCATTGACCGGATTGACCGTAAAAATCATGGTCGCTTGAACACACAAACCACTAAAATCACACACTTGATAATGCACACTGTCCAAGCCATTGAAATTCGGTTTAGGGGTGTAAGTAAATGTGCCGTTCGGAGACATTGAAAGCGTACCGTTTTTAGGCATATCCATTAAAATGAAACTATTGGGGTTTAAATTGCCATCCACATCCGCCGCCTGTGGCGCAACGCTTCCGGTTATGGGTGTATCCTCATTGACCGAAGGGGTTGCATTGGACAGGGTAGGGGCATCACTTGTCGGAGTAACATTGATGATGATGGTGGCTGAAGTACATGCGCTTGTCGAGTCACACACTTGATAATGAACACTGTCTAAACCGTTAAAATTAGGTTTGGGTGTATAAGTAAAAGTGCCATCCGGCTTCATCAAAATAGACCCGTTTGTAGGATTGTCTATTACCGCAAAACTTTTAGGGTTTAAGTTATTATCAACGTCGGCAGCATTCGGAAAAACATTTCCCGTTAATACCGCGTCTTCTTGTACTGAGGCGGTCGGATTGGACAGCGTCGGCGCATCGTTGACCGAACTGATACTGAAAATAATCGAGGCTGTCGTACACACACCGCTCAGGTCGCATACTTGATACCGCACGCTGTCTTTGCCCGAAAAATTAAGGGTTGGGGTATAGGTAAAAGTGCCGTTCGGATTCATGATGATTGTACCATGCAAAGGGCTGTTCAAAACAGCAAAGCTATTAGGGTTTAAATTGCCGTCAATATCACCGGCATTGGGTAACACACTGGATGTATAAGGCAAATCCTCATTCAAATCAGGCGTGGCATTTAATAAAGTTGGGGCATCGTTGACTGGTGTAACGGTGAAAATAAGAGCAGCAGCGGAACACGCGCCGCTTAAATCGCAGACTTTGTAATGGACACTATCCAATCCGACAAAATTAGGGTTGGGTGTATAAACATAAGACCCGGTGGGGTTCATTGTAATCGTACCATGCAGCGGGCTATCCGTCACCGCAAAACTATTGGGATTTAAATTACCATCCGCATCCGTAGCGTTGGGGAACACACTGGAAGTCAAAGGCGTATCTTCCGACAAAGTGGGGGTAGCATTCGTCACTGTTGGCGCGTCATTGACATTTGATACATTGAAAATTAAGGTGGCAGTTGTGCAAAGATTGGTTGAATCACACACCCTATAATGCACACTGTCAATACCATTAAAATTGGGTTTAGGGGTATAAACAAATGTTCCGTTGGGGTTCATATTGATAGTCCCATTTTTAGGAGTATCTGTTACGGCAAAACTATTCGGATTCAAATTGCCATCCGCATCGGATGCGTTAGGGGCAACTGTGCCTAAAACCGGCGTGTCTTCTTGAGCGGCAGGTGAAGCATTGCTCAATATTGGCGCGTCATTGACGGGATTAACCGTGAAAATAATCGTTGCAGAACCACAAGCACCCGACAAATCACACACCTGATAATGGACACTGTCTTTGCCGTTAAAATTAGGATTAGGGGTATAGGTAAAAGTACCGTTGGGATTCATCAGAATAGTGCCATTCAAAGGACTATCTAAAATGATGAAGCTATTAGGGTTTAAATTCTTATCAATATCTGTAGCGTTAGGCTGCACACTGCCCACCAAAGGCGTATCTTCTTGTAAAACAGGGGTAGCATTCGTGACTGTGGGGGCATCATTAACAGGCGAGACAGTAAAAATCAAAGTCGCTGTATCGCAAGCACCGCCTAAATCACACACTTTAAAATGGACACTATCAATGCCTGTGAAATTGGGTTTAGGGGTATATGTATAAGCTCCATTCGGGTTCATCGTGATAGTACCGTTTAATGGTGTATCCGTTATGGCAAAACTATTATTATCCAAATTCGGGTCAATATCGCTGGCATTCGGGGAAACGTTTCCCGTCAATGGAATATCCTCTTGTACTGAGGGGGTACTATTGGTCAGCACCGGCGGGTCATTTACCGGGTTGACGGTGATAATAATGGTACCCGTAGCACACGAACCCGTAATATCACAGGCTTTATAATGCACACTATCCGTACCACTAAAATTAGGTTTGGGTGTATAAACGAACGTACCATTGGGGTTCATCGTAAACGTGCCATTTTGAGGACTATCGGTTGCGGCAAAACCATTGGGATTTAAATTATTATCCGGGTCAGTAACATTTGGAACGACGCTACTCGTTAAAGGCACATCCTCTTGAGCCGCGGGCTTTGCATTGGTGACAGTTGGCGGTTGATTAGGAGCCAGAATGACATTAAAAACAATAGTTGCCGTGGCGCAAAGACCGCCTAAATCACAGGCTTTGAAATGTACACTATCTATGCCACTAAAATTTAAAGCTGGGGTATAGGTATATGAACCATTGGGATTCATATTGATAGTACCACGCAAAGGGTTATCAATGACAGAAAAACCATTGGGGTTCAAATTCCCATCCGCATCGCTGGCATTAGTAGCGACACTGCCCGCAAAAATACCATTCCCCGTGATTGTAGGTGTACTGTTTGTCGCTTTGGGCGGATTGTTGGGCCCTATTGTTTTCGACGCCACGGCACTACAACCATTGCTATTGCTTACTGTAACAGTATAAATACCCGCAGTATTGACAGAGATAGAAGCCGTGTTTTCTTCGGTATTCCACCGGTAAGTAAGACCCCCCGAAGCAGTCAATGTAGCGAAACCTCCTGAATTGACATTGGTCTCTCCGACAGTCGTAATGGTCGCAGTTGGTTTAGGATTTACGGTAATGGTTTTACTGGCAGTAGAGATACAACCGCCGGCATCCGTGATGGTCACGGTATATATTCCGGATGTCTTTTTAGTAATAGAAGCCGTGTTTTCGCCTGAATTCCAAGCATATAAAGCCCCGTTTAAGGCATTTAATGTCACGCTATCGCCCGCACAGAATGTCTCAGGTCCGGTTAAATTGATATTGCCATTACCATTTAAAAATTTAAAAATGACACCGTTGGATTCTACCCGACAACTGGGTATATTTATTTTACCAGTCTCGGCAGCTAACAACTTATATTGCCGATTGTTAAAAACAGAATCGGCAATATAAGTATAATTTAAAGATGTGGCACCGGGTATATTGCGCCAAATAACACCATTGTCTAAACTTTCCTGCCATTGATATTCCGGTATTTTGAGATATCCGGGCGTCACATCCGCTTTTATGGTCATGGATTTGCCTTTACAGGCACTTCCTTCACCTATTGTAGCGTCAAAAGAGCCGCCTAACATGGTCAAAAAAGTCGGTGGTCCACAATAAGCAAACTGAATATCATCAATCACTAAATCATTGCCATTTAAGCCTCCTTTTGTGTTGTTCCTAAGAACCAAAATAAGATTCGGGTTGGTGGACGTTGTAAACGTAAGACCGTACTGTATCCAGCCGCCAAAAGGAATATCGGATGTGCCTTTAATAGCTAAGAGTGAATCCGTAGCAGCATCCCTTATTTCTAAAGTCACGTTTGGTTTTTCAGGTTTATTAGAGATACTCCTAATCCATGCAGAAAACTGGTATTTTAAATTTGAACATAAACCACTCACCGGTAATCTGAAACATTCTTTAGGCGTATTATCAGCGTTTATGACCATGAGTCTGCCCGTTACTCCATCGCCGCTATGGTCACTTGTATTAGCTGCCCAGCCACCGGCTTCTGTTGCGTTATTTGCTACGGCGTATTGACCATCAACTATAACACCGGAAGGCGAATAGACATGTGTTGTTGTTGCGCCTGATACAGCACTGGCTAAATTGGTTCGGTTACCTTTACCAAATGTAATATTGTAAGAACTGGAAGATAAAACACCACTACACAAACCTGTCTCACAATTAGTGTTATAGGTAATAGACTGGCTGACAGACCCTGTACACCCATTTGAAGTAACAGTAACGGCATAAATACCGGCTGCTTTTTTCATAATGGAAGCCGTTGTTTCGCCTGTACTCCAAATATAGCGGATACCACTTGAAGCCGTTATCGTGACGCTATCCCCTAAGCACAATATCGAAGGAACATTGGTTGAAATAGCCGGTTTGTAAGCTGAACAAGCCGAAACCGGCACTGTTACAGTACAATTGTTACCGGCACTCGGTGACGAGATGGTTAAAACATAAGACCCAGCGGTACTTAAACCATTGAAACTGATGGGTATTTGAATGCTTGTTTGAGTTGCCGCCACCGTTGTGCTCGTGATGCCACCCGAAAATCCGTTGGTATTGATGACTACAATACTGGTCGCCCCACTCACAACATTGCCGATTTTCAAGGTGATAAATCCGGATTGGGTGACGCCACTGGCATAAAACGACCCCGTTATAATGGGCGCATTGCAGTCAAAAGTAAAACTTGTTAAAAAGCTCTTTTTTTCAAGATGGTCATCCAATACGTCATTCTTGCTCATGGGATTTTTAGCAGAAAGCGTCAGAATGGACAAGAAAAAAATATTGAATAAGAGGGAAAAAGAATGTCTATTTGTTAACTTCATTTTGAGTTTTCACTATTTTTTACCCCAATTAAAGGGTGTAGTTTTCTGTAATATTAAAACCTCAGTTAAGGGTGCTTGAAAGGATATTCTGAGAACCGTAATAAGTATTTTATTAGTTTTATTTCAAATATTATACCAATACTGAAGGGGGGGTATATTCAATATTTTTTTTAAATTTACGTCTACTGCGAATATTGAGCATTTCAACCCATTATGCGCATGTCTTGTAAATTGTACAATAATCTGCTCTTAATAATTGAAAAAATGAGAATCATTAAGTACCACTTCATCGCCTTTGCATTGCTTTTAACTTTTTGTACGAGGGCACAAAAAAATGATTTGCCCGATAAAATCACGGCAAAATCTTTCAATCCGGCTACTTTAAGTTGGTACAATGCGCCCGCTAAAAAATGGGAGGACGCATTACCCGTCGGCAATGGCAGATTGGGTGCTATGGTTTTTGGTAAAAATGGCGAAGAACGGATTCAACTCAATGAAGAAACCTATTGGTCGGGAGGCCCTTATTCAACTGTGGTGAAAGGCGGCTATAAAGTGTTGCCCGAAATTCAAAAGCTGGTTTTTGAAGAAAAATATTTAGCGGCGCATAATCTATTCGGGCGCAATTTAATGGGCTATCCTGTTGAACAACAGAAATATCAAAGCCTTGCCAATGTGCATTTGTTTTTTAAAAATCAAGATTCAGTTACGGATTACAAACGTTGGTTGAATCTTGAAACGGGTATTTCGGGCGTTTCATACAGCGCAAACGGCATTATTTATCAAAGAGAAGTGTTTGCTTCTGCCCCCGACCAAGTGATTGTGGTGCGCTTGACAGCGAGTAAACCCAATAGTATTTCTTTTACTGCCAATTTGCGAGGCGTTAGAAATCAAGCGCACTCCAATTATGGTACTGACTACATGCGCATGGATGCTTACGGCAGAGACGGTTTGGTTTTAACTGGAAAATCAACGGATTATTTGGGGGTGGTTGGCAAATTGAAATATGAAGCCCGCATCAAAGCCGTACCCGAAGGTGGCACTATAAATACTGAGGGGGTCGATTTAATCATCGAAAATGCCAATGCCGTGACTTTGTATTTTGCCGCCGCCACCAATTTTGTGAATTACAAAGACGTAGGCGCCAATCAACGCCAAAGAGTGGATGATTATTTTAAAAAGATAGAAAACAAACCGTACGGGGCTATTTTGGATACGGCTTTGATGGATTATAAAAAGTATTTTGACCGTGTGTCATTGACATTGCCCATTACGTCCAATTCATACTTGCCTACGCCCGAACGGATTCAGAAAATACAAACAAGTCCTGACCCTTCACTTTCCGCATTAAGCTATAGTTTCGGCAGATATTTAATGATAGCTTCCTCGCGTGCAGGCACAGAACCCGCCAATTTACAGGGTATTTGGAATGATGATATGAACCCGTCTTGGGATTCAAAATACACCACCAATATCAATACTGAAATGAATTATTGGCCCGTTGAAAGCAGTAATCTCACAGAATGTGCCGAGCCATTGGTGCGGATGATACGGGAACTCACCGACCAAGGTTCGCAAGTGGCAAAAGAACATTATGGTGCAAAAGGGTGGGTTTTTCATCAAAATACGGATTTATGGCGGGTGGCTGCTCCCATGGATGGGCCCACGTGGGGCACTTTTACGGTGGGTGGTGCGTGGCTTTGTACGCATATTTGGGAACATTACCAATATACAAGAGACGCTGCTTTTTTAAAAGAAAATTATGGCTTGATTGAAGGCTCAGTGCAGTTTTTTATGGATTTTTTAAAACCCCATCCCAATGGTAAATGGTTGGTCACCAATCCTTCTACGTCGCCCGAAAACTTCCCTGATGGGGGCGGCAACAAACCTTATTTTGATGAAGTCACCGCCGGGTTTAGAGAAGGCACAACTATATGTGCTGGCTCTTCGATTGATATGCAAATTCTGTATGACTTGTTTGGCTATTTTATAGAAGCATCCGATATTTTAGGTAAAAGCAGTGATTTTATTCAAAAAGTAAAAACGGCAAGATTACAATTAGTGCCTCCTCAAATTGGTAAAGACGGCTCGTTGCAAGAATGGGCAGACGATTGGAAATCGTTGGAGAAAAATCACCGCCACTTTTCGCACATGTACGGCTTGTATCCAGGCAAAGTTTTATATGAAAAAAGAACACCCGCTTTGATTGAAGCCTATAAAAAAGTGTTGGAAGAACGTGGCGATGCGTCCACTGGTTTTTCAAGAGCGTGGAAAATGGCTTTGTGGGCAAGATTGGGCGATGGCAATCGGTCGAATAAAATTTACAAAGGTTTTATCAAAGAACAAACTTGTACTTCTTTATTCGCTCTATGCGGCAAAGCCCCGCAGGTGGACGGTACATTCGGTGCTACCGCCGCCATTACTGAAATGTTGATGCAATCGCACGATGGTTTTATAAAATTACTGCCCGCTTTGCCCGATGAATGGCAAACAGGCACTTTCAAAGGCGTTTGTGCGAGAGGTGCTTTTGAGTTGGATTATTCTTGGGAAAATAAGCGTGTGACGCAATTGAAAATTTTATCAAAAACCGGAAGTACTTGCAAAATTGAAGCGCAGCCCAATTTAAAGATTAGTAGCAATGGTAAAGCGGTTAAATTTGCTGTAGCGGGTGGAATGGCTGAATTTAAAACCATTAAAGGTGGGCTTTATATAGTTGAATGTAAATAGGGTTTGTTAAATTTGGGTTTTAATGAAAAATCGGATAATTAAAACGCATATTTTGATGTAGAAAACAAATTTCGAATCATATAACAATTTGAATCATCAAACCTTTTTAATAAATGGACAATTTGTTTATCAATCGACGGACTTTTCTTCAAGGGGCTTCGGCAACTCTTGTACTTTCGGCATTAGGGGCAACAACTTCTCCCGTATTTAACCCTGCCAAAACTTACCGAGTGGCTTTGATTGGCACCGGCTGGTATGGCAAAAGTGACTTGTTTAGGCTTATTCAAGTGGCGGATGTTGAGGTTGTGGCGCTTTGTGATGTGGATAAAAATATGCTCACGGCTGCCAGTGAGTTGGTGAGTAAACGCCAAAAATCCGGAGCAGTACCCAAACTATATGGTGATTATCGCAAGATGTTGGCAGAAAATAAATTGGATATTGTACTCATCGGCTCGCCTGACCATTGGCATGCGCTCCAAGCTATTGATGCCGTCCGTTCTGGAGCGCATGTATATGTACAAAAGCCAATCAGTGTGGATGTGATAGAGGGCGAGGCGATGGTAGCAGCCGCTCGGAAATACAATAAGGTGGTACAAGTCGGCACGCAACGCAAAAGTACCCCCCATTTGATTGATGCTAAAAAAAACATTGTGGATGCCGGCTTGTTGGGTAAAATTTCGCACGTAGAAATGTGTTGTTATTACCATATGCGCAACAACGGAAACCCGCCGACCGAACCCGTTCCTGACTTCTTCGATTATGATATATGGACGGGGCCTGCTCCCTTGCGTCCTTACGATGGGTTACCCCATAAAAGATGGTGGCGAACATTTATGGAATATGGCAATGGCATTACAGGCGATATGTGTGTTCACATGTTTGATACTGTTCGGTGGATGCTTCAGTTGGGCTGGCCCCAGCGCATCACCTCTACCGGTGGCATCTATGTGCAAAAAGAAGGAAAATCGAATATTTCAGATACCCAAACCGCCATTTTTGAGTACAAAGATCTTAACTGTATCTGGCAACACCGCACGTGGGGCACACCGGCTAATCCGGATTATCCTTGGTCGTTTACTTTGTATGGCGAAAAGGGTACGCTGATTGCCAGCACAATGCAATACGATTTTATCCCCCAAGGCAAAGGTGAAAAAATACACAAAGATGTGGTGTATGAAAAAGAAAAATATCCGGAAGATCTCACCGAAGACAGCATTGAGCTGAACGCTGCACCCGCTACAAGGCTGCACATGCTCGATTTTCTGAAAGCTATTGAGAACCATTCAAAACCGGTTGCCGATATTGAAGAAGGCCATATTTCCACCGCGAGTTGCATTCTGGCTAATTTATCCATGAAATTAGGCGGTCGTCCTTTGGTGTATGACCCCAAGAAAAGAAAAGTGGTGGGCGATGAAGAAGCAACGGCTTTACTGCGCCGAAAGTACCGAAAATCTTGGATACATCCTGAGGTGGATAAAGTGTAATTATCGCACAGCTTGCGGATTTCGGATTTGTGATTTCGGTGTACTCAGAATCACCCGACATTCTCAATAATGAAAATTAGGTAACTCATTAATTGTCAACCCTTACGAGGGTTTAGAAGCGCGGCAAGAGTATCGATAATCAGGTTTATATTAATATAATGTTATTAAACAAAAAATTAGCCACCAAAGTAAAATTTTGTCGACAAATTAAGTAAGCGTTTAATAGGTTGACCCAGAATAGTACTTTATAAAATAATGTGGTGGCTGTCTTTACATTTGTTGTGCGATAAAAAACATCTGATTTTAATACCTTCGTCATTTCATTTTAACACCGTTAACGTTAACAATAGCGTTAACACACCTGTTTTTTTAGAAAAAAGAGGGTGTTAACGCAAACGTTAACGTTAATTTTCTCTTTTTTTACCACATTTTACCAAATAACGCTTTATATTATTCCCTCCTCCAACAAACTCTTCCAAATAATAAAACCCTGCTTTCCATCAGAATAATCATGAAGGAAGCGATTAAAATTGTCGGATTGGCTGTCAAGAAAACTCTGTCGTCCTTTGCTTTTGATAAAAGCCAACTGTTGGTCAATTTCTTTAAGTTTCTCTTTAAGCGTTTGAATGTCTTTGGGAAAATGCCAAATATAAGTGTGCTCTTCACATCACCTTTCATTACTTCTACTTCCCAATATCCAACCTCTGAGAAATAAGCATGGATACCAATGTCTATAATTGAAGCTTGCAGGTTGGGTCGCTCTCTCAAAGACCTGATTGATTGGATGAACTACTTGGACACTGAAGGCGTCGCTTTGAAGAGCATTCAAGAATCCATTGATACCTCAACCGCAACGGGCAAACTCGTTTTTCATGTCTTTGGTGCACTGGCTGAATTCGAGCGCAACTTGATATTGGAACGCACCCAAGCCGGACTCTCCGCTGCTCGTGCCAGAGGCAGATTAGGCGGCAGACCGAAGACCCTCAACGATGATAAAAAGCAAGTGGTGATTGACCTCTACAATGAGCGGAAACTGACGGTGAAAAAGATTTGTGAGATGATGGGTATTTCGAAGCCGACTTTGTATAGTTATGTGCGGGATGCTGCTAAAACTACTTGAACTGACTTTATGTAGCAATGTTGGAGACAGTGCCAACGCCCGTATAATTTAACGCTTTTCTCGCATTATTTTCTTACCTTTATTTTAACGTTAACCGTTAAAATAATTCATCAACATACGTTTAAATTTAACGCTCATGGAAACCAATGAGATTTTTGCCTATATCCGCATTTCTAAAGACACTTCAGACATCGACAACCAACGTTTTCAGATTGATGAATACTGCAAACAGATTTATGGTAAATTGCCTGATCATTACTTTGAAGATGTGATAACCGGCAAAGCCAAAGCCAATGAACGCGAACTCGGTAAACTGCTCAACAAGATGAAAAAGAACGACTTGCTGATTGGGGTTTCGACTTCCCGATTCGGGCGCAACTTCTTTGATGTGATGTTGACGGGTTCAATACTTTACGACAAAGGTGCGGCTCTCTATACCATCCAACAGAATTTTGACTTTTCCAAGCGCAACCCATTCGCCAAGGTTTTTCTCTCCATATATGCGTACATGGACGAAGCGGAACGGCAATCTATTTCCGACCGCACCAAAGCAGCTCTGGATAAAAAACGGGCAGCCGGGCAAAAGTTAGGGCGACCCTTCGGCACCACGTCGAGCGTACTGAAAGAGCATCAAAAAGAAGTTTTGGAATATCGAAAAAAGGGATTGAGTTTTACGGCCATCGGCAAAATTTTGGGGGTGACACGGCAAACGGTGAGTGCGTTTTTGAAAGCGGAAAAATAGTGAGGCTTTTATCATCCTGCGATTGTGAGACTTTCCTTAAAATCGTCATTTTTACAGCCACGCAAATAAGCAAATAGTCACAAGCGCAACATCTCAAATCATGAAAATAACATTAAGTGTTACTTGACAACAATTTATTTTTTATCATAATACAAAAATACTTTTGGATGTCGTTTATAAAGCCTTTCTTTGCGCCGTCAAATATTAATTATTTTTAATATCATTTTGACATAGCGGCTCTACTACAATAACATTAATTCATTTAAACATTTTTTACTTTTATGAAAAACAAAAACTTCCTTTTTGTGGCTGTGCTCTTGTGCAGTTTAAGTCCTCTATTTTCACAATCTACTTCATTTATTAAAACTCTGGGCAATGCTGGCAACAGCACAGCGGCTGATGTGGCACAAGCTGCTGATGGCAGTGTCCTCATATTGAGTCAAACAACCCACAACGATTCTATCTTTTCTAAATTGTCAAAAATAGACAATTTGGGAAATTTGACATGGCAGCGCAGTTTTGCTTTTTATCAAGAAAATTATCCCCGCCGTATTCAAGTTTTAGGTAATGGCAACATTCTTTTAATGGGTAGGACTTTTCATGGATCTGATTTAGAACGTGGTGGTTTTTTATTAACACTTGACGCCAATGGTGTAGTGCTGGCAAGTGCTATACATAAAGTAGAGTGTTGTGGCGATTTCGGTGTGATGGAATATGCTTTCAAAAATACCGATGGTACGTATCAATATTTTTTTGATAATGAGAACGCGACTTATGGGGCTACAATAGCGCGTGCCGATGCCAATGGTAAATTGTTAAAAGCATTTGATTTAAAAACAGGTGATGCAGCTATTCAAATCAAGCAAGTTGTGAACAAACAAGACGGACAATATTATGTTTTTGGCGAAAAAAGTTACAATGAGCCTACACTTTTTGCAATAGATAGTTTAGGTGTTAGCACTTGGGGCAAGCAGTTTTCAACAAGCCGTTCCTATTTTCTTTCTGGCAGCATGGTGCGTGCACAAGCAGGACACATGTTTGTAACAGGACTTATTGACCCACAAACAGGAACGAGAAGTAATCCTTGGGTGAGCAAAATTAATGAAAATGGCTCGGCTGCTTGGTCAAAAGAAATTGTTTTCGATGCGAAATATACCAATGTGACTATTAACACTGCCACGGCTGTTGGCAATGATATGGTGCTGTTAGGTCATGCTTGGACAGCAAGTGGTGATAACATTTATATGATAAAATTGAGCACTACAGGTACAGTTGTGTGGTCGAGATTGCTAAATAAAGGCAATGCAGCTACCTCTAATATCATTGAATTGTCTAATGGGCAATTGTTTATAACCGCCTATTACAAAGCTGGAGCTTCCGAACAAATACTGCTCATTAAAACTGACATACTGGGTAAAACATCTTGTTTTGGCGATACAATGCAAGTAACTATCAAAGATGCTCCGATTAACCACACCGATATTGTTTTAGCCACGACACCTGTAACGCCTACAACTTACCAATTGGCTATTAAAGATGGTGGAACTTACCCCCTCAGTATAGAAGCTGTTTGTAGCGATGATTGTACGCCTTTGGCTATTCCAACAGGTCTCAATACAGCTTCGGATTGTGCCAGTCAAAGTTTCGAGACTTTGCCTACTTTGACGTGGTCTAAAATACAAGGCGCTAAGTATCGTTTGCTCATTGAGAAATATCCTTATGCAAAGAGCGATTCTGTTTGGGGTGCAAATTGCTTGACGGATACAATGGTGACGCCGACTTTCACACCTCAAAAAGGCATGGTATATCGGTGGCGGGTGCAATCTATCAACGGCGATTGCGTTAAAAATTGTACAAGCCTTTGGAGTGATGTGCATTATTTTGATAGCCAAATCAGCTTAATGCCAGATAATAAAACAACAATTTGCCCACTTTCAACAATAGCTTTGACAGCCCCTACAATTATAGAAGGTAGCAATGATTTTCTTTATATTTGGTATGGTGCAAATGGTAACAAAGTTGGAGAGGGTAAAAATTTCACTGTGAAAGTACCCGGTAATTACACGCTTGCGATACAATACGCCTTAAATTTTTGCAGTGGCAGCCAAATAATAAGTGCTACTTTAGCGGTGAGTCCTGGCGCACCAGAGGAACCAACAGGCGTTAATACTTCGGGTGCTTGCAATACATTTGATGTAAAAACACCGCCTAAATTGACATGGACTGCCGGTGCTGCTAATTTAAAATACCGTGTTATTATTGAAAAATATCCCTTTTTGGTCGGTGATACCGTGGTTATTTCCCCATGTTCTACCGCCAATTTCTATCAACCCGATTTTCAAATAGAGCAGGGTATGATGTATCGCTGGTATCCGCAAGCCTCTTTCGAGTGTGGTGCAACGGCTTGTTGGAGTGAACCTGCTAACAATACGGATTATGGCAATTTTCAAGGGGAAATTGTCTTCCCAGCTTCAATACCACTCTGCAAAGGCGATTCTTTGACTTTAAAAGCTCCTGCTTTAAAATTATCAAAAGGAGAAATCAGCTATCGGTGGTTGTTAAATGATGTAACGACCATAGCAGAAGGCATAGATAAAAACGACTTAATTGTTAAAAAACCTGCTACATATCGGGTACAATATGTGTTTCCCAATACAGGAAGTTGGTGTTTTGGTGGGGTAATAGTAAGTTATGCTATTGTGGTTGTTGAAACGCCCCTTGTTGTGCCAACGGTCAAGGTCACTACTGAGGGGTGTCCTACAAATACTTTGACGTTTACGGCTACACCGACGAATGGTGGAACAAATCCAACTTTTGCGTGGTATCGCAATAAAGAAACGACAAGTATCGGGTCAGGCACTATTTTCAAGTATAGTGGTGCTAAAAATAAAGATACTATCACGTGCCATATGACTATTGGAACAGATGTAATTTGCCCTACGCAAACAACAGTTGTTTCAGAGGCAACCGTTCTTAACTGTATCGTTTCAAGAACAGAAGATTTGGAAAATGTGAAACGCCTTGCCCTATATCCCAATCCAAGTACGGGTCTATTTAATGTGGATTTAACACTTGAAAAAGCAAGTTTTGCCCATTTTACTATAAAAAATATTATCGGACAAGTCATTTATCAACATAAGATATTTGGCAAATCAAATAATTTTATGGAAATGATAGATTTGCTAAATCAACCTTCCGGTCAATATTTATTAGAAATTGTCTTAGATAATCAATTGATTGTTAGGAAGTTAATGAAAAATTAATAGCAACAGTTTTTGTGGCGTTTTAAGCAAAACTAAAAATAAACAGCTCCCTCAGTATTCAACCTTTTAAAAGGATAAGAATATTGAGGGAGATTTTTTTATAAAATGGACATTAAGAACTTGAAATTGTCCTCTCCCCCCAATCAGCAACCAATTTAGTTAGAGTAAATATGCGTGACCATGCCACCTTAGAACAGTTGCTTATTTTAAGCGATATTGAAAACCTCAACTCTGAACTACAACGAATAAATTAATATCTTTGAATGAAAATTATGAACAACTTAACCCCAAAAAAATGCCCCCTTCATCAGAAAAAACCTCAAACACAAAAAAAAATAACAACACGCCGCTTTTTTTCAATAAGCTTCACACAATCATTCACTTTATGCAGGTGAA
>JANPGW010000090.1:0-2825 GCA_031424115.1 Saprospiraceae bacterium
TCCTACTGTGCCTATGTGTTGACAAAAAATTATAAAGCAGCCTTTTTAAAATCTGGCAAGCGCAAAATCTTCCCACCTTTCATCGCCGATTCATGCGCCAGAATACCCACCGAAGTCCAGTTGGCGGATTCCCACGCATTGGGGAATGGGTCGCGGTCTTCAATCAACGCCATAATAAATTCATGTGCCAAATGCGGGTGCGAACCGCCATGCCCTGCGCCTTGCGTAAAACTCAAATGCGTATTTTCAGCCACATCATATACGCCTTTTGTTGTAAAATCTTGGATTTCTTTGGGCAATAAATGGGCAAAATCGGGAACTGTTACCCGTTCTGGAATCTCATGTTCTTCTTTTTTCGAGGTATGAATCACCGCCTCTTCGCCTTCAATGAGGGGCCATTCAAACGATTTTTTAGTGCCATATACCTCAAAACTCTCTCGATATTGTCGAGCTAAATCGAACAATGAGCGATAGACATAAGCACTTAAATCACTGTCTTTAAACTTAATATGCGCCGATTCCACTGAAAAAGGCGAATTGTGAATTTTAGACAATTCCTCCCGAATTGTACCCGAACCGAAGCAAGAGACATATTCCGCTTCCAATTTCAATAAACCCGCAACGGGGCCTACGCAATGCGTGGCATAGTGCATCGGCGGCAAACCGGGCCAGTAGTCGGGCCAACCATCCATGTCTTGCTGGTGCGAAGCTTTGAGGAATTGAACTTTGCCCAATTCGCATTTTTCATACAACTCTTTGACAAATAAAAACTCACGGCTATACACCACCGTTTCCATCATCATGTATTTTTTACCCGTCTTTTTGCTCAGTTTCACAATTTCCATACACTCTTTTACGGACGTTGCCATCGGCACAGTACAGGCCACGTGTTTACCCGCTTTCAAGGCTTTTATGGTCTGTTCCGCATGATTAGGAATGGGCGAATTGATATGCACCGCATCAATATTGGGGTCTTTGAGCAATTCATCATAGCTCGAATAGCGTTTTTCAATATTAAACGCATCGCCAATTTTATGCAAATTTTCTACATTGCGCTGGCAAATCGCATACATATTCGTATGCGGGTGGCGTTGGTAAATGGGGATAAATTCAGAGCCGAAGCCGAGACCAACGATTGCGATATTTATTTTTTTCATTAATCAGAATTAATAGAATTTTGTTAGAATTAATAGAATCGAAGGGTATAAATTATACTTACCCTCAATAATTATAGTCTTTAAGTATCAAAATAAAGAAAACTGAAGACAACCCATATATCAACCAAAAAACAGCCATTGTACTTTCAAAATAAGGAAAAAGATAATTGCCGTGAATATCAAATTGGAAAGCCCTTTCATGTGTAAGAGATTGATATATGCCAATCAGCAAAACTCCAGTAATAAAAAATGCTTTTCTCCAGATAATTTGAATATTATATTTTACAAATAGAAAATAACAAAAACTATAAATTAGTAACAATGTAATTGAATCAGAACCCATAGAAAGGGTATATAAAAGAAATCCTGTAAAGAAATCAACTGCCAAATTATGCGGTATGGGTGTATTTAAAGTGTAAAACGAATAAATAGCAGAAGCCAATAATATGCTAAACATCCATGTTCTAATCGGATATTTGAAAAGTTTTATATAGTCCATATTTATAGAATTTTTAATTTCTATAAAATTGAGTTGCTGTTTCTCTGTTTTAAAATTTTTTCTACAAAACTCTTACGGACGTAGATAAATACCCCCTCAGTATTTACAGCAACTTTTTAAGATATTGAATACTATCCGTCATCAATTGCGTTTCAGATTTGAACATAGGACGCCAAATATTAGCGGCATGCAATTTCATACTGAACGCTTCAATGCTGATTAAACCTTGATAATCCATTGATTTTAAAGTCTTTATAATTTTTTTAAAATCCGTGTGACCTTTTCCGAGGGTGCTTCGGTCGTTTTCAGAAAGCTGAACGTGGACGAGTTGATTACCGCATTTTTTAATCGCTTTGGATAAATCTTTCTCTTCAATATTGGCGTGAAAAGTATCGAACATCACTTTACAATTCGGATGATTTACGTCTTTTACAAAGCGCAACATATCATCCGTACACGTAAAAAGGTAGGATTCAAAACGGTTCAAATATTCGATGCCGATAGTGATATTTTTCGTGGCAGCATATTCCGATAAGGCTCTTATATGCTCCACGCCATAAGCCCATTCTTTTTTCGTGGCGGGTTTTCCCGTAAAAACACCTAAAGCTGAGTGAATGGGTCCAATCATCAAATTTGCCCCCATGACGGCTGCACAATCAAGGGCTTTTTTATTATCATCGAGGGCTTTTTGGCGTACAGTTGCGTCCATACTTAGGGGGTTAGCGTCTGCGCCATTGAAAGTTTCAGCAATGCGCTCTAAGCCTAAGGCATCTAATTTTTGTCGCCAAGCGAGCCAAGCGTCGGGATTTAGATTAAAAATAGGCACTTCTACGGCATCGAAGCCGAGGGATTTGATTTCATCCAATACAGGGAAAAGCGATTCGTTGATGTCCGTTCCCCAGAGTAAAAGGTTCATTCCGATTTTCATTCTTATTGTTTTGAACAAATTTAGGTGTTATTGATTATCTAAAATAGGCGTTTTTTTACTACTTTTGACTGTATTTTGATATTTATTTTTTAATAAAATAAATTTTTAATCAATATTCAGTATATTTTTCAATGAAACCTCTTCTCAAAAAGTCGCTGGAAAGTCTCAATCAATCCTATATTGTCAGGACTTTGAAAGAACCGCACTTTGACCCCAACTGGCATTTTCACCCGCATTATCA
>JANPGW010000091.1:0-10140 GCA_031424115.1 Saprospiraceae bacterium
AAAGTATAATTTGTATCGCGGCATAGCCGCAAAAGATTTTAGTTCTTCTGCGGCTATGCCGCGATAGAGGCATAACATTTCCAATTTTCTACCGAACTTTAGGGGCGATGCCCCAACAGCGGGTCAATTTGTTATACACCCTAAAACGATACAAATGTCGTTTGATTTTATCGGGATAAAAATACTTTTAAAATCCCGAAAATACTGAGGGGTATCCCATCAATCTTTTTAACTTTGGTTTTTATTAACTATCCAATAAAAACCCAATTATGGTAAGTATAATTTTAGAAAAAACGCATGGCATCGGCACCATTATCATGAACCGCCCGAAAGTTTTTAACTCTTTCAATGCAGAAATGCGGCAGGCTATGCTGGGTGCTTTAGAAGATTGTGCCAATGACCCCGCCATCCGCTGCGTGGTCATCACCGGTGAAGGCAAGGCTTTTTGTGCGGGTCAGGATTTGGCAGAAATTGCCGACGTCGCCAAAGCACCTTCCTTTGAAGAAATATTAGACAATGGTTTTAACCTTATTTCTGCCAAAATTCGCGCATTAGAAAAGCCGGTTATTGCGGCGGTGAATGGCGTGGCGGCGGGTGCGGGTGCCAATGTCGCATTGGCGTGCGATATTGTGGTCGCCACCGAGTCAGCCAGTTTTATTCAAGCTTTCACCAAAATCGGTTTGATTCCCGATAGTGGTGGCTCATGGACTTTACCCCGATTAGTCGGCATGGCGCGTGCCAGTGCGTTGATGCTATTGGGTGAAAAAGTGTCCGCCAAAGAAGCAGAAGAAATGGGTATGATTTACCGCTGTTATGATGATGAACTCTACGCTGGCAATGTTCAGATATTAGCTAAAACGCTGGCTGATATGCCGACGCGTGCCTTAGCGTTGACCAAACAAGCTCTTAACCAAGCTTATGCTAATGATTTTACGGCACAAATGGCAAAGGAAACCCAATTGCAAGGACAAGCTGCCGCTACCGAGGATTATACTGAGGGTGTCAAATCTTTTATTGAAAAACGAAAACCAAACTTTGTGGGGCGTTGATAAGTAGTTTGATGTACATAATGGAACTTCAACCCTCCGAGATTTTTTAAAAACCTCATAAGATTTATTTAAAAGCAAGTTTTATTACGTAAAAATACATTTTTTATATCACTCTATTATGTGACCTTTTTCTACTTTTGCGGTTAATTAAATATTATTATCACATTTTATTGCAGTTAAAGTAGTGGAGAGTTTTTAGTTTGTAGTGTTTAGATACACTAAAAAACCAAACACTAAAAACTCTCCACTACTCAGAACGTACCGACTTACTTTTATGAAAAAATTAAATATTGCCCTCGTAGCAGGGGGTTATTCAGGGGAGCGTGTGATTTCGCTCGGCAGTGCAGCGGTGGCAGAAAAACACATTGACAAGCAGTTGTTCAATGCGTATAAAATCGACATTGACCGTGAAGACTGGACATATACTGCCGATAACGGCACTATTTATAAAGTGGATAAAAATGATTTTTCATTGGTTATCCATTCCGAAAAAATCACTTTTGACGCGGCTTTAATCATCATTCACGGTACTCCCGGCGAAGATGGCAAGTTGCAGGGTTACTTCGACATGCTCCAGATTCCATATACTTCGTGCGATGCCATTACCTCCGCTTTGACTTTCAACAAGCGTTGGACAGTCGCTACGGCAGCTTTTAGCGGGATTCACGTGGCGCAGTCATTGCATTTGTTTAAAAATATACCTTTGAGTACCGATGCCATTTTGAGCACTTTAAAATTGCCGATATTTGTAAAACCCAATAATGGCGGTTCGTCAATCGGCATGAGTCGGATCGATAAGGCAGAAGATTTAGCGGCGGCTTTAGAAAAAGCGTTCAATGAAGATGATCAAATACTGATCGAGGAATTCATTAAAGGGCGTGAGTTTACGGTGGCGTGTTTCAAGACACAGGGCGAATTGGTGGTTTTACCCATCTGCGAAGTGCGCTCTAAAAAAGCCTTTTTTGACTATGAAGCCAAATATGAAGGCGCCAGCGAGGAACTGATTCCCGCACCGATTGATGACAGTAAAGCAGACAAATTGAGAGAGCAAGTAAAAAAAGTCTATCAAATTTTCAATTGTAAAGGTATCGTACGGGTTGATTTTATCTGGAATGAAGCCGACAATCAACCATATATGCTCGAAATCAACACCGTACCGGGGCAATCCGAAAGCAGTATTGTGCCGCAGATGGTAAGGGCGTATGGTTGGACAATGACCGAATTTTATACAAGGCAAATTAATGACTGTTTAAAAAAATAATTATCGTTTAATTCATCATTACTTACTGTACTTTTAAAGAACTTTCACCAAAAAAAAGACATGAACAAACTCTGGGAAAATATCAAAACGTTTGGAAAAGAAGTCTATTACTTCCTCACAAGCCGTATCTTTTGGGTCAATTTTGGCAAACAAATGGGTATTATTGCCGGTTTGCTTTTCCTTCTTTTTTGGGGCATGAAATGCTTTACCCGACATGGCGATGCCGTTAAAGTGGGCAATTATGTTCAAAAAAACATCCGAGAAGTGCAAAACATGGCAGATGATGCCGGCTTTGATATAGTCGTGACCGATTCCATTTATCGGGAAGATTTTCCCGCAGATGTTGTGTTAGAACAAAATCCGACCGCCAATTCTTACGTCAAATCGGGCAGAACGATTTACGTCAAAATTACCACCAACCGAGGCAATTTAGTCCGTTTGCCCGATATCAAAGGCAATGACCAAGTGGATTCTTACATTGAATTGCTCAATATGACCAAAATCAAGGTCGGGAAAATTGATACGATTGCTGACCCTAATCTTTCGGATGGCACTATTTTGCAAGTGCTTGTCGGCAACGAAGATGTATTTAAAAAATTAGGCGACGGAGTGATGGTGCGCGAAGGCAGCCAGATTCGCTTAGTGATTGCCAAAAGAGAAATCAATGAGCGCGAAGTCCCAAGATTCATTGAAAATGGCAGGTATTTGACCTTAGGGGAATATTCATTAAATTTAGATGCGCGGGAATTGCACATGGGCGATATCAAAAGCGACGCCTCAGTATCGGACGAAATGTCGAGCTATGTTATCAGGGTTGTTCCGGGACCCGGCAGCCCGGTTTCAAAAGGCGATTCGGTGACCATTTTTATCTCAGGTAAAAATCCGGCAGCCACGCGAACAGATCAATTTGACCAGTAGAAATTAATGATGAATGGTGATGAATGATGAATTGTGTAACATATTGATAATGAATTTTTTACACAATTTATCATTCATCATTCATCATTATTCGTCCATCATTATTTATTAACGCTTTTTATCACGCCCGCCACTTTCACTTTTTTGAACTCTCTTTCTAAGAACTTCTTTTTACTCACTTGTTCTACAGTTTTGCCATCCACTTTAGACTCGAGCCAGGCGATGATGTCTAAATACACAAACGACCGCCGTTCAAAAGGATTTTGGGCAATTTCCTCTAATTTGTTTTTCAAGTCTCTAAACTCCTCACGCAAGTCTTTTTGCTTGATGAAAAGGGATTTTTTCAAAAATTTCAACACTTCCTGCATCACACCACTCATGTCGCCATTTTTCAAGAGGAAACGGTACACGGATTTGATCAGGTATTCCAACAGCGCAAAATGTCCTTTTTCGTAGTGGGAAATGAGGTGCAACATCCGGGCGAAGCACTGAATATCCGTCCGCAAATTACCCGTTTTCAGATTGATAATTTTATTGAGGTAATCAATCGCTTTATCGAAATTGCCGCTGCCGAAATAGAGACAAGCGATTTTATAATAAAAAATCAGAATGCGGTGTTCATCGAGCGTTTTTGAAAATTCTTTCAATTGGTCTTCAATTTCGGGCACTAATTTGACCCCCTCAGTAAACGAGCCTTCCAGAAAATGCTTGTTGATTTTGGCGGAATAAATATGGTGAAATGCCAGCGTTCGGGTGTTTTCGTCCAACGAATCAGCGTGTTTTGTGATATATAACTCCGTATTATTCAATATTTTAGACAGTCTTTCGTGGTCAAGGGTCATAAAAAGGGCATTGAGCAAATTGTGAATCCCTTTCAGATACAGCGATGTATCGTTGATTTTCATAATCGGCTCATTTTCAAACAAATCTACCCATTTATAGGCGTAGCGGTAGTAATTTTTCCAATTTTGCGCAATGTAACTGTGCCACACATGACATTGATAAAAATACACTTTTTCGAAAAAACCCATGGCAATCCGGTCGCGACTGATAGGCAATTCAATCAATTTTTGATTCAAAAAATCATCGGCTTTTTTCAAGTCTTCTTCATTCCGCGCATGCCCCATTTGAAGGTATAATCCATACAATTGTAAAGATACATTTGATAAAATACTGGCGTTCAGAATGTGCTGCATGGTTACTTGGGCTTCATGCGCCAAATCTTCTGCCCTACCTTCATGGCTGCGCGTGATGTGCCGACTTTCAATCAATTTTTCAAATTCGACGATTTCGAGCAACAACAAGTTTTGGTGATTGATATTCGCCAATCCTTTTGCTTTATCTAAAATACGTAAACTTTGAATGTATAAACCTTTATTATACAATACTTTAGCGTAGTCAATATTTTCCCGAATGTCAATATCCGCATTTTTATTCTTGTGCAAAAGCCGCAAACTCGTCAATAGTTGCTTGTACAAATGTGCTTTCAGATTGGACAATTGTTCCTTCCGAATCTCCGGTACTTTCTTAAAAATCAGGCTTTCGTCGTAGTCCTTCGATTTATCCAAAACATCGAAAAGGCGAATAAATTTCAAATCTTCGCTGTCTTGATTGCGCGTGACATAGAGCCTAAAATTGCGCTTTTCCGCCTTAGTCAAGGTCTTTATCAATTGAAATAAATGGTCTTGCACTGCGCCTTGCTGTCCTCTTTGCAATGATGTAGGCATCGTATAGTTTATTTAGTTAAATCACTGATAATCAATCAGTTGTAAAATAATAATTTCGGTTTGAATACCGTAAGCACCCCTCAAAGTTAAATCTTTTAGCCACAACCTTTCAAGTAACTTTGATATTCTTAATCATATACTTAGCAAAAGTACAAAGTACCGATTGACTATTTATATAAACTACTAAATTAATTGACATTACAAATGGCTGATAAAGTCTTTATTTTCGACACAACCTTACGCGATGGCGAGCAAGTGCCTGGCTGTAAATTAAATCTTCCTGAAAAACTCGAAATTGCGCGCGCCCTCGAAGAGTTAGGCGTTGATGTTATCGAAGCGGGATTCCCTATTTCGAGTCCGGGTGATTTTGATTCGGTGACACAAATATCAAAATTGATAAAAAACGCCACTGTCTGCGCCCTCAGCCGTTCGGTTGAAAAAGATATTGATGCTGCAGCCGGTGCACTGAAATACGCTGTTCGTCCGCGCATCCATACGGGCGTCGGTACCAGTGATTTCCATATTGTCAACAAATTCAATTCTACGCGGGATGAAATCCTGTTGCGGGCTGTACGGGCGACCAAATACGCCAAAAAATACGTGGAAGATGTGGAGTTTTTCTGCGAAGACGCCGGTCGTTCAGATTATGAATACTTGGCTCGCGTGGTGGAAGCTGTCATCAATGCTGGTGCCACGGTGGTGAATATCCCTGACACAACCGGCTATTGCTTGCCGGAAATGTACGGTAGATTGATTAAATACCTCGTTGATAACGTGCCGAATATCCATAAAGCGACTATTTCTGCCCATTGCCACAACGATTTGGGCTTGGCAACGGCTAATTCCATCGCTGCCGCCTCCAATGGTGCTCGTCAGATAGAATGCACTATCAACGGCATCGGCGAACGCGCCGGCAATACAAGCCTTGAAGAAGTAGTGATGGTGATGCGTCAGCACAAAGAATTGGGTTTATACACAGATATTCAAACGCACCAACTATATCCTATCAGCCGATTGGTGTCTGAAAAAATGCGGATGATGGTGCAACCGAACAAAGCTATTGTTGGCTCTAATGCCTTTGCGCACTCCTCCGGCATTCACCAAGATGGTGTCATTAAGAACCGCGAAAATTACGAAATCATTGACCCGGCTGAGGTAGGTGTTCAAGAATCTTCTATCATCCTGACGGCTCGGAGTGGTCGGGCGGCATTGCGCTATCGCCTCCAAAAATTGGGCGTAGATGTCAATAAATATGATATGGAAGACCTCTATAAGCGTTTCATCTCCATCGCTGACCGTGAAAAAGAAGTGCGGGAAGAGCATCTGAACGCCATGATGGCAGAAGTGAATGCAGGTGTTATGATGGCATAAATGAATTAGATAGGAAAATATTACTAACACTTTTCAAAATATGAGCGCCCCCCTTGGAATCCGAGTGATACTGAGGGGGGTCGTTTTTTTTGAAAGTGTGAGCGGTGCATACCTTCCCCTGAGTGCTTGGGGTTGGATAAAAAGCGACTTCTGGTGGGAAGCCGCTTTTTTACGCTTGTTAGAGAAGAACCAATAAGTATTTTTGTAAAAAACGCACCTATAATCAAAATAAACCTGTATTTTTGTGAAAAAACAATAATGGAACAAGTTGCAATTCAACCCATTTTACGGATTTTCAAAAAAGGAGAAGAGCCGGATGATGTTCTATATTGGCTTAGTCGCCCACCTATTGAACGTATTCGGGCGTTAGAGGAAATTCGTAAACAATATAACGATTGGAAATATGGTACTCGACGAGAACTTCAGAGAGTTTATAAGATTGTTAAACGCAAACGACGTTAAATATCTTGTTATAGGCGGTTATGCGGTTGCTTATCACGGCTATCCACGCTACACCAAAGACATTGATTTTTGATATGGGCAAATCCAGATAATGCGGATAAAGTACTCAAAACCGTTCAAGATTTCGGATTCGGAATGTTGGGCTTGCAAAAAGAAGATTTACTCAATGAGAGCAATGTGATTCAATTGGGTCACGAACCGAATCGTATAGACCTCATCATGGATTTAGAAGGCTTAGATTTTGAAACCTGTTTTGCCCACCGTCAAGAAACAGAGTTTGAGCGTTTGCCCATTCATTTTTTGAGCCTTGAAGATTTAGTAAAAAACAAATTATCAACTGGGCGTTTGAAAGATAGAGTAGATGCTCAAACGCTTGTAAAGAAAAAGAAAAAATAATCTTTACCCCGCTCACGCGAGGGCTATGACCTCGTGTGTGTATTAACTGGTCTCTGACAACACTACTTAAAAATGGTCACAAGCCATTAATATGCACACGAGGTCAAAGATCTCGCGTGAGCAAAACCGAAACTCGTTCTTATCAAGAATAGACAAATTAAGCGTTTACAGAATCATACACCACTACTTTGGACCAAAGATGCGCGCACGTTTCCACAAACTTTTTGTGCAGCGGATGCACTTGATACACTTCTTGGTCTTCAAGATTGTCAAAAACCAAGAGCCAAGAGACTGAATAACTGCGGTCAATCACATCGCGATTGGTAGAAGCGGGTACACCAATATGGATAGTTCTGAATTGAGAAATGGGACGCATGGCATTTAAGCCTTCAATCAAGGCTTGTTTGTCGGCTGCACTGTCCGGATTTTTGAGCGTAAAAAAAACGTGGTGAATAAACATGAGAAATGATGAATTATAAAAGATGAACCTGCCTGCGGTAGGCAGGTGATGAATATTTTTTTGCAAAAATAGATTAAATCACCACACTTCATCCATAGTTATCGAATTTTTCTGATTTTAAACTGTTCATTTTAAAAGTGCCAAGTCATGAAGTTAAGGATAAAATATTAATTTTGTATTCTGAGCTAATTTTAACAAGACAAGATGAAAGAAGACAGTCCTAAAAATCCGCTCGAAGGCAAAACACTTGACACGATTCTCCAGCATTTGGTGGATTTTTATGGGTGGGAATACCTCGGCGACCATATCAAAATCAAGTGTTTCACCGACAATCCGAGTATCAAATCCAGCCTTATTTTTCTGCGCCGCACCCCGTGGGCGCGCAAAAAAGTGGAAGATTTGTATCTGTGGAATGTGCGGAGAAAGTAGTTAGTTTATTAGTGGTCAGTGGTTAGTTAGCGGTCAGCCTGTTTGATTCCAGACTGACCACTGACTACTAATTCACTCACAATACTAACTTTTTGAACAGCTTTTTTCTCGCCACGACGTCATCATAAATGGGTTGAGCAAACCATTTTTTGCCTATTTTGAGTGCTTTGATGCCTTCTTTTGCCAATAAGGCCGCTTGATGTTCTTCGCCACCGGGAAATTTGGAATTCAGACTACCATCATCTTTTACTACCCGCCAATAGGGCGCAATATCGGTGCGACCATTGGCTCGGTCTTCTTCAGCGGCTTCGGAGACTAACCGCAGAAAAATGCCGGTTGTCAGTGGGCAAGTGAATTCGGCATCAAAATCTTTTGCCAACTCGTTGCGAATATCTTTGCCGCACACCACTGTTCCCTCTGGAATATTTTTTACAACTTCCTCTACCAAAAGCGGTGTCGCTATCAACATTTTCCCTGTCCCCCACCGCGCCATGCTTTCGGGGGCTTCTTTTATTTGCGGTTCCAAAGGTTTATTCACTTTGTCCCGCCACGACGTTTTAGAGGTCATTTTTTGTTTTTCCTTTGCCATTGGTTAAATTGATTTATGGTGTACTTGAATGCCCTTTTTACTCCATAAAATTAACCTTTTATTGTTTTAAAAATTATGACGGTTATCAATACAGAGATTGATTACCATCAATCAAAACTCATGCGTGTTAATCTATCGCGACATACTGAGGGGGTCAATCCCGAGACCTCGCGGGGGATAAAAATACGCTGGATGGATTAACCCATTGATAATTCCCAATATGACAAATAGAAAAAGGCTTAAATCTTAGCAAAAGCCTCGTAAATGGGGATTTACGAGGCTTTTTGCTAAAAGATTTGGTGATTAACAAATATTAATTGCTCAGGCATAATTGAGCGTGATTGAGTTACGTCGTGCTTGGTTAAAAATGGGTTTTTGTTAAGCTGTTTTTGGAGTAATGCGATTTTAATTTGTTTTTTGGAACTGTACAACCCTATAACACATATAATTTTTATTTAATAAAATATTTTTTTCAGTTTTTTGTTTACCTTTTTTCTTTTTCCATATCAATAGTAGAATGATGTTTTTCGGCAGTTATACAGAGTTTGTAATGATAACTATGGGTTTATATAGAATCCCCAAAAATGTAAACAGTTTTTTTTATCTTTTTTTTAAAATTCTTTCGGGAGATTATTGGCTTAAAAAGACGTGTTACAACATTGTTTTTTAAATTTGCTCTTATCAGGACAATTTTGAAAATCAACACCGAAAGAATGACACTCAAATTATTTTTAGAGCAATTCGAAAAGGAAGGCAATCAAGTTTTGGCAACCGTATATGCTCAAAGCCGTGATGCTTGTATTCGTTGGCTATTGAGCCGGAGTCAGACACAAGATGTAGAAACCGCAAAGGACATATTTTCAGATGCTGTCATGGTATTGTGGCAGAATGCAAAACAAGGACGGATTCAACCTTCAGACGCTCAAGTGCAGACGTACTTGATAACAACATGTAGTTATATTCAAAATAATCAACTGCTAAAAACACCCGTTGAATTAGATTTTGAAAAACTGATGAATCTGTTGGTAGAAAATTATCCCGAAGAAGTCTTTGATAAAGAGGCTTATTTAACGCAATTAGAATGGGCTATCAGTCAACTTGAAGGCAATTGCAGTATCATCATTAAGCAATATTACCTCGAAGACAAATCCCTCGAAGAAGTTGCTCAAATGTGCGGAATAACTTATGACAGTGCAAAAAGTTTGCGCCTACGGTGTTTTAATAAACTCAAAAACTTATTTTTTACCAAAAAATAATGATTAAAAAATGGCATTGACAGATAAAGATATCGAACAACTGGAAGCCTATTGGCAAAATACATTATCAGAAGAAAGTCGGCTGGCAATGGAAAATCGACTCGAAACAGACATGGATTTTCGAAAAGAAGCAGATAATATCCGACTTTTGAGCAGTGGCTTGGAAGTCATGAAACATCGGCAAATGCGGCTGTATTTAAAAGACATTGATACCGAAATGCC
>JANPGW010000092.1:0-45579 GCA_031424115.1 Saprospiraceae bacterium
TATTTATTTTGCCGGAGATTCGGGCTATGCACCATTTTTCAAGACAATCGGTGAAAAATTCGGCTCGATTCGTTTAGCCTTGATTCCCATCGGTGCGTATAAGCCGGAATGGTTTATGTCACCAATCCACTGTTCGCCTGCCGAAGCCGTGCAAATTCATTTGGATATCCAAGCCGAAAAATCATTAGCTATCCACCACAGTACGTTCCCTTTAGCCGATGATGGTCAAAATGAACCCATAGAAGAGTTAGAAAAAGCCAAGATACTGAGGGGGGTAGCAGCGGATGATTTTTTTGTGTTGCAAGAGGGAGAATTTAGGGATGTGTGAATAATGGTGCATGATGATTTTTTTAAAATTTGTTGTAAGCTTCTAAACTACTGTAAAATAGGATTTTTTATGTTTTGAAAAAATATATGTTCAAAATTTAATCAAATAATATTGGAAGCACTCACCGCTTATTTCAAAACTTTCAATTCTATTTCAGAAGCCGCTGTTCAAGCGCTCATTAAAACTTGTACGCCTATTTTTAAGAAAAAAAATGAAATTTTACAACCCATTGGACATACCTGCAAGACGATTTATTTTATCAAAAAAGGTGCGGCGCGGATTTATTATTACAAAGACGATACCGATGTGACCGAGTGTTTTGCGTTTGAAAACAGTATCATAGCTCGAGTGGAAAGCCTGTTTTCGGGCAGACCTTCGCGCAAAGCGATTCAGATGCTGGAGGATTCTGAATTAATTGCCATCAATGCAACCCAGTTGTTTCAACTATACGATACCTTTCCGGAGATTGAACGCCTGTTCAGGAAAATCTTTGAAGCGGCTTATGTTTTGTCGGTTAATAGAGTTGAAAGCATCCAATTTCATACAGCCGAAGAGCGTTATTTGGCTTTATTAAACGAAACACCCAATGTTTTACAAAGAGTGCCTTTAAAATACGTGGCGTCTTATTTGGGTATCACACAGGTCAGCCTCAGTAGGATAAGAGGGATGAAGTGATTATTTATCTTATGATAAAACTTGCAGATTTTTTCGCCACTACCTTTGCATAAAATATGGCAAAGTGCGAGAAATGAAACCCCTCCATCAGAATGATATAAAATTAGGACTCAAAGAGAATTGGCAGCAATTCACACTATTGGTCATTGTCAATGCCTTTGTGGGCGGCATGGTCGGTTTAGAGCGTTCCATAATCCCGCAATTGGCAGAAAAAGAATTTGGCTTATCTTCCAAATCAGCAATCCTTTCTTTTATCGTCGCTTTTGGTATGACCAAAGCCATTGCTAATTATTTTACCGGAAGATTAGCGAATAAAATAGGGCGTAAAAACCTATTGGTTATCGGTTGGATTTTAGCTTTACCCATACCTATTTTGCTCATTTATGCCAATAGTTGGGCGTGGATTGTCGGAGCTAATGTTTTATTAGGTATCAGTCAAGGGCTCACTTGGAGCAGTACGGTGGTAATGAAAATGGATTTGGTGGGCGAAAAACAACGGGGTTTGGCAATGGGTATTAATGAGTTTGCGGGGTATTTAGCCGTCGGAATCGTTGCTTTTTTGACGGGTTATATTGCTCAAAATTATGGCATTCGCCCTTTTCCATTTTATATCGGGATAGTGATGTCCGTTTTAGGGCTTTTGTTGTCTTGGATTTGGGTAAAAGATACGCATACTTTTGTGTCAAAAGAAACCCAACAATCCATTGTTGAAAAAGCAAAAAACGTTTTTTGGCATACTACATTTAAAGATAAAACATTGAGTTCTGTCACTCAAGCAGGGCTTGTCAACAACCTTAATGATGGCATGATTTGGGGTTTATTACCTATTTTATTGTTTCAATTAAAATTTGATAATCAGCATATCGGAATTATTACAGCCATCTACCCCTCAGTGTGGGGCATGGGTCAACTCATAACTGGTAAATTATCAGATATCTTTTCTAAAAAGAAAATGCTTTTTTGGGGGATGTTTTTGCAAGGCATGGCGATAGTTTTATTGCCTTTTTTAAGCGATTTTGTGGGTTTAGCCATTCTTTCAGCCTTGTTGGGTATTGGAACAGCTTTAGTGTATCCGACATTTTTATCAACCATTGCCCAAGTCATTAACCCCAACCAACGAGCAGAGAGCGTCGGCGTTTTTAGGTTGTGGCGAGATTTAGGCTATGCCATAGGAGCCATTATTTCGGGTATAACAGCTGATATTTTTGGGATTCATTTCGCTATCTTATTGATTGGTTTTATAACAATTGTTTCCGCGCTTGTCATTCATGTGCGGATGCCGGAAGCACAAAAAATGATTCATAAAGTCCCTCATTATTGAGACGGATTATCAACAAAAGATGAATAGGCTTTTACCGGTTTTTTTTTCTTTTTATCGCTGTTTGATTCACCACTTTGAACCTTTGCAAAAAGGTGTTTGAATCGGAGAAATCGTTTCTCAAAAAGTTCGTAACTGATGGCAGACAATATGAATGTGACTATAAAAGTGGTAATATAATAAATAGTGTTAGAGAAAATATTATCGAGTTGTGGATTGACCTTGCGCGCCAGATGCAACCCGAAAATAATGGCGATATTGTGCCACATATATATGGAGTACGAAATTTTGCCCAAATAATCCAAAATTTTATTTTCAAGATTGATTAAGCTTTTGGGGTTAGCCGCTAAATTCAGAATGATAATGATAAAAAGTAATGAATAAAATTCATGGTTGATGAAAGGAATTTCTACGCCAAATAGCATCATCTCAATCACTATAGTAATGGTGATTAATTGGGTATAAGGAGAATAAATCGGGCGTAAAATGCGCATATTGAGTGTGTAAAGATAATATGCGCCCATCCCGCCGATAGCCATGCAACCGATGCGCAGCATCACCATATAGCGATAAGCAAAAGATACGATTTTAACCCTTGTCGTCGCTTGGCTTAAATCGGTAGAATGGTCGGCAAAAAAACTTAAAATATTGGTTATGAGGAATAATAATATGATGATGGCTAATAATACTTGCCAATAATTATTCGTTTTTTTCACAATCCAGGGCCATATCAAATAAAATTGTTCTTCAATGCCAATGCTCCATGTTTGAGCAATAAAGGGCATATAGGTGTAAAGATTAGAAACGACATTCGGAAACAAAATAAGATAGAAAAAAGCTTTGATACTGAAGCGATATTGCACCCCCTCAGTATAAACCGGAATTTTAAAAAAATAAATGTGGGGCAAAATGAAGAGCCCCAAAATGATAATGAGATAATAGAGAGGCCAAATCCGCAAAACCCGCCGGATATAAAATTCCTTGACAAATACTGTTTTGAAGCGTTCTTTTTCAGCCAATAGCAAGTACGTAATAAGGAACCCACTCAAAGTGAAAAAAAGCGTCACGCCCAGTTCACCAACAATTTTGATAAAATGCCATTTGAAAAACAGGCTTGGCAGCCCAAAAAAAAGTTTTATTTGCTCTAAGTGATGGATAATAACCACAAATGCGGCAATAAATCGAAGACCATTAAGACTCGGAAAATAGACTTTAGCAGATATACCGCTCATAGGCGTTTGAGTTTTCTCGTTAGTATTTGTTTTCAGCTTATTCAATGGGGAGGAGCGGCAAATATTCTGCAAATATAGGTTAAACAAAAATGTCAGTCAAATTCATTTTTTTTAGATATTTAAATAAATAGCAAAAGACTAAATGGTCAGAACCCCATTTTCAAGAGCAAAATACTACAATTAAATCTCAATTCGGGAATCTTTACCTCAATGACATCACCATGGAAATTATTGTGCTTTCCAAAAATTGCAGTGTTTTACAAATCGTTTTGATAAAATTTCAGAATAATGTATGTAAGTTACTTTGTGAAGTTAAATTTTATTCATGTAAAGATTGGTAGAATAATTAATTTATTTACTTTTGTCGAGTATTTTCACGGCTTGACGAAAATATAAATTTTTAAATCTAACTTTTATTCAAATCAAAATTAGTTACAAAAAGCTAGCTCGTATGAAAAAAAAATTACTAAAAATGGCTATCGTTGCCATTTTTTCAGTCTTAAGCGTTTCTGCTTGGGCTCAATCAAATCTTAAAGGAATGGTTAAAGACGGAAGTGGTGAAGGCTTACCGGGTGTTTCAATCGTAGTGGTTGGTACTACCAAAGGTACGCTGTCTAATACTGACGGTTCTTATTCCTTATCATTAACTAAAGGGTCTTACCAAATCAGCTATTCTTTTATTGGGTACGCTTCCCAAACAAGAGCAGTGACTATTGGTGATGCCGATGTTACATTGGATGTTAACTTGAGTTCTTCTTCTACAGAATTGAGCGAGGTGGTTATCTCAACAGGTAGCCGTAATACACAACGGACAGTTCTTGATTCGCCACTCCCTATTGATATCTTAGGTGCTAAAGATTTGGCTTCTACGGGTCAAACATCTTTTGATAAGGCGTTACAATATCGCGTTCCTTCATTCAATACGGTTAATACACCCGTCAATGATGCTACGACTTTGCTTGACCCTTGGGAAATCCGTAATATGGGACCCAGCCGGACGTTGATTTTGATCAATGGCAAACGTAAAAACTTAAGCTCATTATTATATGTGCAGTTCTCGCCAGGTCGTGGTGAAACGGGTGTTGACCTTTCAGCCATTCCTCAAGATGCTATCAAGCGGGTGGAGATTTTGCGTGACGGTGCATCTGCTCAATATGGTTCGGATGCGATTGCCGGTGTCATGAACGTTATTTTGAAGGATAAATATGATTATTCTTCAATAACATTCAATGCAGGGACTTCTACTTCAAAAGGTAATGCTGTTTCTACTAAAATACCGGGTGGTGGTTATGGTAGTAACTATGGCGTATCACTCAACAGTGGTTCAAACTTTGGTAACAGAGGTTATGTAAATTACACCATTGCTTTAAATCAAGCTAATCCAACGGTTCGTTCCGGTATAGTTGATGTTCCGACTGAAATTGCCACTTTTGGTGATGGAAAAGGCGGTGCTCAAGACCAATTGATTAGAAATTATTTGAAAGATTACCCAACAGCTAATAATATCAATGGTACTGGTGAAATTAGCTCAGCTAAATTCTTAATCAACGGTGGTATTCCAGTGGGTGAAAAAGCTTTAGTTTATGCAAACGCTGCTTATGTTGTTAAAAAAGTGAGCAGTTATGCTAACTTCCGTACACCTTATTGGAGACAAGACCGTGGTTTGTTGCATAAGTCAACTGATAATGGCGGTAAAAACTATATCACTGCTGCTACTTTAGCTTTTAGCAGCGACCCAGTAGATTTATACAAAGGTTATATCGGTTATGTACCTACTTTTGAAGGTGATTTGAATGACTATAATGCTACTATTGGGGTTAAAAATGAAGTCAATGGTTGGAATCATGATTTAAGTTTCACAATCGGTGGCAACAAACAACTTTATACAGTTGACAATACTGTGAATCGTGGTTTAGGCTTATCAAGCCCTACACGTTTCAAACCGGGTGGTTTTGGATTTACTCATGCAGTGGGTAACTTAGACGTTTCAAAAGCCATCACTGACCAATTCAATCTTGCATTTGGTGCAGAAGCACGTACTGAAACATATACCATTGTGGCAGGTGATACAGCTTCATACAAAAGCGAAGGTTCTAACTCATTCCCAGGTATTGATGCCGTTAATGCAGGTTCTAACTCTCGTTTCAACATCGGGGCATATTTGGATTTGAATTATGATTTTACTAAGGATTTCTTAGTGAATGGTACTATTCGTACAGAAAAATATAGTGATTTTGGTAATGCAACGGTTTGGAAACTATCTTCTCGTTATAAATTAGCGGAAGATAAAGCAGTGATTAGAGGCTCTGTTTCTACTGGCTTCCGTGCACCATCTTTGCACCAAATCTATGCACAATCAGTTCAAGCGGCATTTGCAGGTGGTACCATTCAATTATCTGGTTTGTTTAACAACAGAAGTAAACAAGCAAGAGCATTGGGTATTCCAAATCTGACGCCTGAAAAGTCAACAAATGTCACGCTTGGTTTAGGTTTGAATCCAACTAAAAACTTGAGCATTTCATTGGATTATTTCAACATCAATGTCAAAGATCGTATTGTATATAGTTCTTCTATCACCACTGATGATAGAAATTTAGCGGTGCCAACTACTGAATTAGGTAGAATATTGAAAGGAACTGCCGTAGGTGCAGGTAATTTTGATTTGAAAAGTGTTCAATTCTTTATCAATGGTATTGAAACCAATACATCCGGCTTAGATTATGTATTATCTTACAGAAATATCGGTGTTGGTAGTGGAAAATTGAATTTAAATTTAGCGGGTAATTTCATCTTGAAAAATGAAATCGTGGGAGCACCTACTGAACCAGCACCAGTTAAAGCAGCGGGTTCAAGTATTTTGAATACTCAAATTCGCTCACTTTTGACAGAAAGCCGTCCTAAATACAAAACAATTTTAAGTTTAGATTATGGCGTTGGCAAATGGGCATTCAACTTGAATAATACACTATTTGGTAAAACTGCTTTCCAAGATTTGGATAATGGCGGTGGCGATATGGAAAATATCAAAGCTGAATTCAAACCAGCTGTAGTTACGGATTTAAGTATTGGTTATAACTTTAGCGATAAAGTATCTTTAACGCTTAATGCGAATAACATCCTTAATGTAGTTCCTAAATGGGATTTAGTAGCGTTGAATTCTAAAGGTGAAACAGCTCTTAAAGATCCAGCTAATAAGAGCTTAATTCGTGGTTTCTTAGGATTCAGCGGTCGTTATGACATCTTAGGTTACAATGGTTCTCAATTCAGCCAATTGGGTACTGTTTTGAATAGCCAATTGACGATTAAGTTTTAATCAACTTCAATAGTGTTCAAATAACGATAAATAACAATATTACGGCTGCTCGATTCATTTCGGGCAGCCGTTTTTTTTACAAAAAAAATACTGAGTTGGGATGCCCCCCTCAGTATCTATCTAAAATCAGTATAAAAAAACATTTAATTTAACCATTTTTCTGAATCCGATTTTTCTCGTCTTCTGCACCGCCGTTTCTTCTGCGCGCTTGTTGCACTTTTTGATTACCAAAACGATAACTGGCGGTCAAACGCACTTGCTGGCTTTCAAATCGGCTGCTCACTTTGATGTCTAAGTTTTGATATTTTTGGCTACCACTAAATTTTTGCGTTCTGAAAATATCCTGTGCATTCAAGCGTAAGGTCAATTTTCTATCCAAAAGCTGTTTTGATATACCGGCATTCACAGCGTACATCGGTTCACCGATAAATAAGCCTTGCGAGGCTCTCGACACGTACCACCCGCTGACTTCCGCTGACCAATCTTTAGGCAAGGTAAAGCGGTTCTGGATATTAAGGTTTAAAACGGGAATTTTTAAATCCAAATCGGCACCCAAAAATGCCCCTTGGTATCGATTGACAAAGAAATTGGCACTCGTGCTCACAAACCACCACTTTTTAATCGGTACAGGAATATTCAAATTGAAACCATAATTTTCTAAAGTCGCCACATTTTGTTTAATGACAAATGATTGCTTCAACGCATCGTCTTGTTTAACGGTGAAAGTAATGGCATCGGTCGTTTTGGAATAATTGGCGCCGATGGTCATCGCTCCCATAAAAGTATAACTCACGTCAAAATTATTGGAATACTGAGGAGTCAAATTCGGATTGCCTTGTTCATAGGTGTATTTGTCCAAAAATTCACGGAAGGGGTTCAAATCTTCGTAATTAGGCCGGTCAATGCGGCGGCTATAGCCAATGCGAACAGAATGCTTATCTTTTTTACCCCACTTTTTCATCACAAAAGCGGTTGGGAAAAAATCGGTATAATGACGGTTAAAACTCGTATCGGTAGTGACTTGATTGCCTTTGATGTTAGTGTTTTCAACCCGTAAACCCACTTGATAGTTGATGCCGCCTTTTATTTCTTGATTAAAACTGGCATAAGCGGCATTGATATTTTCGTCGTATTGAAAATCATTGGTGATGTTTATATCCAAAGTGCGCGTGCTGCCCACTAAGTTATAAAACTTAATGTCGTTGCCCGAATTGACGTAGCTCGTTTTCGCACCCGCTTCAAATTTAGCCTTTTTATTGAGGGGATGTGAGTAATCCAATTTAGCAGATTTTATATCAAAATTACGGGTAATGTTATTCTCTTGGTTGGCATTCACCTCACCGGTGGAAGAAACTTCAAAACTTTGTTGATTATCGGTATCAAAAGTGTAGCTATCTATATCAAAAGTAACCTCTCGACCCAGAGAATCAAAAGTGTGTTTGATATTGAAGTTGGCAGATACTTCATTCCATTTGTCTTCTTCCATCGTTTTGGTGTGCACTTGCGACCGCAAAGTACCATCCGGAGCGTAAATTGTGGTGATATTGTCTTTAGACAGTAGGTTCTGTTTATTGTTCCTATTGCCGAAGTTGCCTGAAAACAAAACGCCAATAGTGGTTTTTTCAGACACATTATAATCTACACCGCCTCGCCAAGCATTAGAAATGTAAGGATTGCGGTTGTAAGCATACTGCACGAAAGAGTCCGTAACCGCGCCTTTACCATTATCAGCCCGGAAAATACGGTTGATTTCATTGATGTTGAAATTCATGCGGGTATTGTAGTTGTATGACCCGAAGGCATTCCACTTGCCGTAACGGTAATTCAAGTTTAGACTATTGAAATTTTTATAGTAAACGCCCTGTCCATATGTGCTTGACACTTGCCCGTTCAAACCATACAATTGATTTTTTTTCATCACGATATTGATGATACCGGCATTGCCCGCCGCATCGTATTTGGATGATGGATTGGTGATGATTTCTACCTTTTGAATCATGTTGGCGGTTGTATTGCGCAACATATTCGCTAATTGGTCTTGCGATAACTGCGAAGGTTTACCGTCCACCATGATTCGCACGCCATCTTTACCGCGAAGGGTTATTTTACCTTCATTGTCCACAATCACCCCCGGCGCTTTCTCAAGGACTTCCAAAGCAGTTGAACCGGCTGCCACGATGCTGTTTTCAACATTGACGACAGTTTTATCAATTTGATGTTCGATAAATGGCTTTTGAGCGGTGACGGTGACGGCGTTTAATGTTTTGGTATCTTCAATAAGTTTTAAGTCATTGACAGTTAATGTATTATCGGCTATACTGAGGGGTGCTGAAAATTGTTTTTTCAAACCCACCTGTGCTGCTACAACATGATAAGCGCCGTTTTTTACTTGCTCAAATTCATATTTTCCGTAAGCATCGGTTAAGGCGCCTTTTACCAATGATGAGTCTTTGGCGCGATGTAAGGTAACGGTGACAAATTCTAAAGGGTTGCCGGTTTGATCAATTACGCGACCGGATAAAGAACCTTGGGCGGATAATTGTAAAGTGAAAAATAAGGTGACGAAAAGGGTGCAAAGTTTTTTCATGACAAAGTTGAGTTATTGGTGATTTAGATGACTATTGATGTTGTTTTCATGGCTTATAAAAAAATTAAATTGACATGACATTTAGATATCGGGTGATTTCTTTTAAAATTTATATTGTATATATGATGATAATTCAATCATTCGGGTTACATCAAAAATTTAATATTCAGATTAATAGCTCTGTTCAAAAGACTAACGATGTATTTTTTTCGATAAAATAAGATTCATTTTTCTTCTCCATATTATGTTTGGTATCCATTTCATAAATGTAGCGGTTGATTTTTTACTTAATATACAATGCAAAGATACGTACAACGAAAAGTATTATGCAATACATGGTACTCGGTTATTCGATTAATGAAACACTTTCATCTATATACAAGGCTGATTTTTAGATAAAATGCATTAACATACAGAGGGGTCTGTTTTCACGTGAAAACAAACCCCTCTGTATGTACATAAAATATAAAATATTGATTATCAATAGAATAGAGAATTATGAAGATCTAATAGCCTCCACCGGATCCATTTTTGACGCTTGAAGCGCAGGAATAAAACCGGCAATCACACCGGCGGCTATCGCCACCACAACCGTTACAATCATATTGGTGAACGAAATATACATTTCAAAATCGCTGATAGCACTCATACCTTTCAAAGCTCCCCAAACCAATACCAACCCGAAAAGACCACCAATAAAGCACAAAACGATAGATTCAATCAAAAATTCCAATAAAATAACCCATTGCTTAGCACCTAAAGCCTTCTTAATGCCGATGATATTAGTCCTTTCTTTCACCGATACAAACATGATGTTCGCCACGCTGAAAATACCGACTAAAAGAGCAAAGCCACCAATGACATAACCGGCACCATTAAGGGCGGCAAAAACACTGTTGATGCCTTCCGTAAACATTGAAGAAGAATTCATTGAAAAATCATTTTGTTCTTTGGGTTTTAAATAGTGGAGTTTACGCAGATTGATTGTAATATCGTCTTTCAATTGCGCTTCGTTAACGCCATTTGCAGCCTTCACCTGAAGGTTGCCAGCCCACGCAAAATTGGGCTTCACATTAATAATTGCCCGCGCTAATTCAAATGAAACAAAAGCGACATTGTCGTAATTATAAAGTTTAATTAAATCTTTCCCCGACTCCTTTAAAACGCCTATAACAGTCAGATTTCGACCCAATAGTTTCACATCGCGTCCGATGGGATCAACTTCACCAAATAGCTCTTTGGCTATTTTGTAACCCAATATGACCCGATTCATGCCCATATTATACTCAGAAGTAGAAAAAAAGCGACCGGATTCATATTCCAACTTATGAAATTCGTCATAATCCCCCGTAATGGCCACGCAAAGTACCCTTTCAACACTGTTATTGACATATTTGATGGTTTTCAGTCCAGTTAAAAAAGAGTAAGTGACTAATTGGGCACTTTGAAGATTCTCCGTCAAATCTTTATATTCTTTATATCCCGGTACGGGTCGGCGAGCATATTTCCAATAATTCTGGTTAGGGTCTTCATTCCAGGGTAGTTTAGTGATATACACAATATCGTTGCCGAGTTTATCAAAACTTCTACGGACATTGTCTTCGAGTGAATCAATAGCACTTTTTACAGCAATAATGCAAAAAATACCGATCATGATGCCCAGCAAGGATAAAAAACTTCGTAGCTTATTAGCCATCAATTGTTGAAAAGCTTGGGAAAAACTTTCTTTCAGGACATACATTGGAAATGATAATTTTAAATGAAGAACGATAAATTTACCTATTTCTCAAAAATAAAATATTCGGTGTGGATGAAAGAAACTAATAGATGAATGTTGCGTTTTTATCTGCAAATGAAGATTGTTGCTCGTTTTTCTTTTAAACAAGTAACGAAATGATAAAATGACGTCTTACTACCAATGAGCGCTACCAATGTTGGCAATAGGCTTTTGAAATGAGCCTTGTGTTAATTTTTTAACTTTTCTGAACATTTTTCTAAAAATCCGCATTATATTTTTGTGTTGTTCATTTTAAAAAAGTGTACTTTTGCAGGCGATTTCAGCTCTTAAAACATAAGTAGTTGATAATCAAAGTGATATAATAGAAATTAATAAAAACGTATGAGAACAAAACTCTCGAATTTTAGCTTCGAACTGGATAAAAAACACATTGCCCAATATCCGAGCCCCAATCGGGATGAAAGCCGCATGATGGTTTTGCACCGTGATACCGGTAAAATCGAACACAAAATCTTTAAAGATTTGCTCGGATATTTCGATGAAGGTGATGTAATGATGTTTAATAATACAAAAGTTTTTCCTGCCCGTCTTTTTGGTAAAAAAGAAAAAACGGGCTCTCTTATCGAAGTTTTTTTGCTTCGCGAGTTGAATCATGAAGCGCGATTGTGGGATGTACTCGTTGATCCGGCGCGCAAAATCCGAGTCGGAAATAAGCTGTATTTTGAAGATAAAAAAGGCAATGAGGTATTGGTGGCAGAAGTTGTGGATAATACAACTTCTCGCGGCAGAACTATTCGTTTTTTATATGATGGAACAGAGGAAGAATTTCAAAAAGATTTATTATATTTGGGCAATACTCCACTGCCGAAGTATATTGGTCGTGAACCGGATGATACCGATAAAGAAAGGTATCAAACAGTTTACGCTAAAGAGAGTGGGGCAGTTGCAGCACCCACTGCCGGTTTGCACTTTAGCCGAGAATTGATGAAAAGGCTTGAATTGAAAGGCGTTGACTTTGCAGAAGTGACTTTGCATATCGGTTTGGGCACGTTCCGACAAATTGATGTTGAAGATTTGTCCAAACATAAAATGGAGGCTGAATATTTCAAAATTACGGAAAAAGCGGTCGAAATAGTGAATGCGGCAAAAGAAAAAAACCGCAAAATATGTGCAGTTGGCACTACTGTCATGCGTACAGTTGAGTCTTCGGTTTCATCAACCGGATATTTAAAAGCTGCTGAAGGTTGGACGAACAAGTTTATTTATCCACCTTACGACTTCAGTGTAGCAAATGCGATGGTCACAAATTTCCATTTACCAAAATCAAGTCTCTTGATTATGGTCGCTGCTTTTGGCGGGTATGAGTTGGTCATGGAGGCGTATCAACAAGCTATGAAAGAAGGCTATCGTTTTTATAGCTATGGCGATGCAATGTTGATTCTCTAAAGTATTATTTAGGAATATGATTATCTTCATATTTAAGTTTTTAATGTTGTTTTTTTTCAAAAAAGCGAGTTCTTGTAACTTCGCTTTTTTGATTTTTTCAACTTATTTTCTGGGTGATTTACATTCAATACTTTAAATCAATTGTTTTTTTGATATAACAAAGTGACTTTTTATTTCGTTAAAGTCTATAAGTAAGAATGATTGGGGGTTTGTCAGATTTTCAGAAAGATTTTATTTTTTCTTTACATTTTATACCCCCCTCAGTATTGATGATGTAAAATCTATTTTTTACATTTGCATACTTAAAATTTTAAAATTTCAAAAAACGTTAAAAAAAATAGCTAATATTTTTTAAAACGGATTATTAAGTAAATAAAATTTGGAACAATATGTATTGGACGCTTGAATTAGCATCTTATTTAGAAGAAGCACCTTGGCCCGCCACGCGCGATGAATTGATTGACTTTGCCATTCGTTCAGGTTCGCCTATTGAAGTGATTGAAAACTTACAACAGTTGGATGATGAAAACGAAATGTATGAAGGTATTGAGGATATTTGGCCTGATTACCCCCGCAAGGACGATTTCTTTTTCAATGAAGACGAATATTGACTAAAATCGCAGCCTAAAGCATCTCGGATGAATCGGCTTAAAATAATAGTGTCTATTATGCGATTTAGAATTTCACAAAAAGTCTCGTAACAATCTGTTACGAGACTTTTCATTTTGTTTGCTGTGCTGTTGAGCCGTTTTAAAATTGAAAATAGATAAAAGCACTCGCCGAAAAGGTACCAAAGAAGGCGATGAGCATCATCAATGTGGCAAAACTGACTACTCGGAAAACGGCGTTTTCGATAGATAATTGCTGTAAATTTTTCGTATTATTGTGAAGTATTTCGGTCGTTATTAAAATACTGATGAGCAAAAAGGCTTTTATAACCACCAGTTTATCAATGACTGTTCCCCACGAGAAACCTTCCATACTTGTTATTTTACCGATTAAATCCCAAGCTGTTGTGAAATCTTTAGCTCGGAAGAATACCCACGCAAAACAAGTTAAAAAATAGACTATTGCGATATCAAGACTGTTTTGCAGCCATTTAGGCATCTTCAATGCATCCTCAATTTTCCCAAATGGGACACCCAAAATTCGTTGTATAATTAGATACAATCCATGTAAAAATCCCCAAAAAATAAAAGTCCAATTCGCTCCATGCCATAAACCGCCGATGAGCATGGTCAACATATTATTGCGATACGTCATATATTTTCCTCCTCTATTGCCTCCTAAAGAGATATAGAGATAATCGCGTAGCCACGAGGAAAGCGAAATATGCCAACGCGTCCAAAATTCAGAGAAATTTTTTGAAAAATAGGGTGTCCTGAAATTCCAAGGAAATTTAAAACCCAACATTTCTGCTAAACCACAAGCAATATTGGAATAACCCGAAAAATCGCAATATATCTGAAACGAATATAAAATCACTCCTATTAAGCAACTCATAGAGCTAAAGTTACCCGGAAAAGCAAAGATTTGGTCAACAAAAGGGGCAATGGAGTCAGCAATAGCTACTTTTTTGAAAAAACCCCACAAGACCTGAGACAACCCTTCGATAAAATTATCCCATCTAAATTGTCTATCTCCACCTTGAAATTGGGGTAAAAACTGTCTTGCCCGCACAATGGGCCCTGCCACAAGTTGAGGAAAAAATGAGACAAATGTGGCATAAAGGAAAAAATCCCGTTCGGCTTTTATTTCTTTGCGATACACATCTATTGTGTAACTCATGGATTGAAAAGTATAAAACGAAATACCAATGGGTAAAATGATGTGCAGTGTATGCCAATTTTGTTCAAAACCTATAGCCTGCAATACTTTTACCAAACTTTCGGCAAAAAAATTGAAATATTTGAAAAAACCTAAAAAGCCAAGATTGGATATAACGGACAATACCAGTAGATTTTTCCTTTTTTTAGCATTTTCTGCATCCTCTATCAGGATACCAAGCCAATAATCGAGCGTAGTAGTGAACATAACAATGCCTAAAAAACGCCAATCCCACCATCCATAGAAAATATAGCTGGCTATTAAGCACAGCCACATCCGCGCCCGACCTTTTAAAAACCAGTAAGTAGGAAAAAAAATTAAAATAAAAATCAGAAAAGTAATACTGTTAAAAACCATAATTTAGTGGGCAACACGTTATCCGTTGTTGTTTATATTATTGAATATCAATCATTTATATATCGGAGAATAGCTTTTTTAAAAAGTAAATACCCTTCTCCATTGAGGTGAATACCATCCAAAGACAATTCAGTTTTTAGAGATTGTTGTCCGTTCCGAAATTTTGTATTCAAATCAATATATGTCAAATTATACTTTTGGGCTATTTGCTCTATTTGTTTATTTAATATATCAATATCTTCATTTTTCATGCCGTTTCGACGTAAATCGTTGTGAATGGGTAAAACACTTTCTAAATACAATTTTGTAGAAGGGGTTTGGGTTGTTAAACGCACAATAATTTTTTCATAATTGGCACTTATTGTACTGAGGGGTAAAAATTGGAGGTCGTTGACGCCAATAAGGAGAAAAATTTTAGCTGGTTTTAAGCCTACTATATCGTCTAAACGATTCAGGATATCTTCTGTTCCATCTCCTATAACGCCACGATTCAGTATGTTGGGATTCTCTAAAAGCTCTGACCATTCACATTCTGCGGTAATGCTATTACCCAACATGATGATTTTTCCCTCCATTTTTGGTAATGTTTTTAAATGGCTGGTTTTGCTTTTTTTTAATGAAACTATACCTTGCCCGCGATTTCTAATCAGATAAAAAAGGTAACGCGGACTGCCTATTTTGTAAAAAGCCAATAGCACAAATCCGATAACAACCAGATTTAAAAATAGGGATGTGTACAATAGTTTTTTCATATTTAATAGAAATCATCATTCGTCATTGCATTAAGTATTTTTCTTCAAAACATCCTCAATTGAAATAGCCACTTTATGCTCAGAATGTTTAAAATTTTTATTCGGATTAGCCATTTTGAAGAGTCCGGTAAATTGTTTGACCATAAACAAAGGTATAGCTTTGACGGCAGCCCAAACCTGGGGAGGCACATGGGATAAATAAAGCGTCCAAAAAATATTGCCTATGAAAACCATGATGCCCGTTAAAAAAAACAAGCTGATTTTTAGATTGATGAAAAGGCTAACGATAAAAAAAATGCCGGATAAACCTAAAAGGATGAATAACGGCGGCGATACAGTGACTAAACCGAAAAAGAACATGTTCCAATTCAGGTTGAAGCACCCCCTCAGTATAAAGCGCGTTGTATTCTTTAAATTTTGAAAATAAGAGAATAACCAACGGCTGCGTTGCGTCTCTACTTCCGTTGCATTGGTTACTTTTTCGTCGTAACAAATAGCATCTTTGGCATACACTATACGCTCACCTCGTCTCACAATATGATTTTGGAGGATTTTATCTTCTTGCATCATTTTTTTCCACAGCTCTTTACCTTGGGTTATTTCATTTCCGTACAGATAAGAGTTGTATAATTCCTGCTCGATTGCCATTCCACTACCCGAAATAACGGTAGAACTGCCTAAAATCGGCGGTACTTGTCGCTCAATATAATTTTTGTAAAATTCGCCCAACGAATCGGCTGCGGCAATAGTAGTATCCAAATTTTTGGCAGTCCGTTGACCCTGTATTGCTTTATAACCTGCACGGGCATATTTATTAATATTTTCAACAAATTCAGGATGTGCCAAGTTATCAGCATCCCAAATAATAGAATAATCGGGTTGTCTGACAAAATGTTCAGTAGCATAAATAATGGATTTAACCTTTAAATTTAAAGTCGGCTGTGGGTTCAAAACAGTCAACTTTTCATGCTTAAGATTCCAATTTGACACATCACAGTTATCCGCCAAAAGGTAGATATGATGGTTTGAATAGGTTTGATTAAGAAGAGATTGTATCAGGGGTTTAGCAATATCTGCATTCCGATAAGCCGTTATGATATGGGCATAATCATATTGTTTCCCTGCTTTTGCTTGTGCAGCCATCTTATCTTTTTTTAAAAGACTAATACACACTGTAATAAAAGGAAACACAAGAAAAAATATTAAAATAATACTGATCATATAAAAAATATACGTCAGCATTGTTATGTCAATTAAATACATTGAAATTATATTTTATGGATTATTTATTTGTTGTAAAACGATTTTTTAAAATTTATTGCGCTTTTTGCTTCTGATTCAAAACCTGATTCAATTGAATGTTTTCGCCGAAAACCATCTTTTATATTCCATGCAATGGCTTCGATAAACACTTTGGCGTGAGCAAACTGCCCCCTGAGTAGATACACCATAACGTTTTTAGGAATGGTGAAAAACATTAAAAATAAACTGTAAGGTATAAAGTTAACTCCTCCAGAATTGCGCCGCATAAATAATATTCTATTTCGATTCAGGTAATAAGTTTTCATTGGGGACAAAACTCCAATGGTGACCGATTCTTTATGGTAAACTTTGGCTCTCGGTTCTATCCAAATGTCAAAACCGGCACGCCGAATGCGTTCGCACCAATCTAATTCTTCATAATACAGGAAAAAATCTTCGCACATCATACCTACTTTTTCAATAACAGCTCTTTTAACCATCATCGCTGCTCCATGGGCATAGGCAGTTGGGACAGGCTGATTGAATTGACCGTTATCTATTTGTTTCTCTCCGATAGTCGAGTTTCGGGCAGTCAAGGGATGCACAGGCGTTGTACCGGCATATTGAATAATATCTGGGAGTGTAGGGGGATTGTCATTGTAATAACATAAGAGGGGCGAAACTACCCCAATTGAAGGATAACTTTCAAAGACCTTAACTATTTTTTCCAAACAATCTTCGGTGATTTCTGCGTCATTGTTGATAAAAAACAGGAATTCTCCTGTTGCCACTTTTACGGCTAAGTTATTACCGCCGGCAAAACCCAAGTTATTGGTGGAACGGATAAAATGAATTTCGGGATAGTTGTGCAGAAAGAAATCTTCGGGATTGTCTTTTGAGGCATTGTCAACGACAAGAATTTCGACGTTTTTGTAACTGAGCCGTCGAATTGAGTTGAGCAATTCAACGGTCAATTCCAAACCATTGAAATTGACCGTAATGATTGATATAAGTGGTTGTTTTCTCAAAATAGTATCGGTTTTTCTTATAAAATTATCATTTCAAATAGAAATGTTAATGCTTAAAAGGGGGATACTGAGGGGGGTCAAACGTTTTCTTTTTGGATGATTGAAAAAGGCGTTTTAAGCATTATTTTCAAATCAAACCAAAAGGAGTTTTTCTTAGCGTAGGTAACATCCAAACCAATTCTTTCTTCGGCGGACATGTCATTGTGTCCACGTTTTGTAACTTGCCACAAGCCTGTGATTCCTGCCGGAGCCATAAAACGATAAGTCCAATCTTCTTTTGTCAATTGTTCGGCTTCATAAAGCGGCAGTGGACGATTTCCGACGATAGACATGTCGCCCCTAAGAACGTTGAAAAGCTGAGGTAATTCATCAATACTTGTTTTGCGGATAAATTGACCGACTTTTGTAATTCGGGGGTCATTTTTCACCTTCATAAAAGTATCATGGTATTGATTCAAATGCTGAATCTCCGCTAAACGAGAATCGGAATCAGCATACATGGAACGAAATTTCAGGAAATCAAATATTTTATACCCCGTTCCGCTACGTTTAGAGCGATAAATAACGGGACCATGCGATTCCAAACGAATGAGTAAGGCTGTCAAAACTAAAATCGGGCTCGCGACTACAATGCAAATGATAGAAATAATAATATCAACGACTCTTTTTGTCAGCGATAACGGTAGGTCTAAACTTTCTTTATCGTAAATGTTTAGTTCCGCCATAAGGGATTTATTTTTATGCAAAAACTCAATACGTTCGCAAATGTCTCGGCTGTCAACGGGTTGAACATAGCAGTCATCTATTCCAAATTTGAGCGCCATTGGGTCAACCGAGTCGTTTTCGGTAGCGATAGCAATGATGGGCATAAGAGCAGTGAAAATATTTTTTCTAAAGGCTCTGACAAAAGCAAAATTATCTTTTGACAAGGTTGTATAATCACAAATAATGGCATAAGGTACTTCTGAAGGTTTAGAAGCGCCCTGCAGTTTTACCAACTGACGGAAAGCGAAAACGCCATCGAAAGCGCCAATTTGATATTGAGTCAAAGAAGCCACAAATTCGGTCGTACAGTTATCAGTGTTCAATACTAAAAGATCCTTCGTTCGACGAAGGGAAAGAATAGGTAAAGTGTTGGTCATAGTAAGTGTTTGTTTGTGTGTACAATTTTATTTTAATTTATATGTTTGCTCTATCATAATTAATAAAAAAATCATGCCGTAGCTTTTTGAGAAATAATTTTCTCAACTTTGTCTTTGAGCTTAACGGGATTAAAAGGCTTAGGAATGAAATCCGTAATACCTAAACCAAAGGATTGCGATATTTCAAACTCGTCTTCATTGGCTGATATAAGTATGACAGGTATTTCACGAAACATGCCGCTTGTCCGGATTTGCTTTAAAAACTCAAGTCCATTGAGGCGGGGCATTTGCATATCCAGCATGATCAAATCAGGAATATTCCCCGCCGAAAGCCAAGCCATACCTTCTATTCCGTCTCTTTTAGTGACAACATCATAGCGGTTTTTAAAAGTCAATCCAAGTAATAGGCGAACAGCATCGTGGTCGTCAATAATTAAGATGTTTGCTTTTTGTGTACTCATCGTATATGTTGTAGTGTTGTATAATGATGATTCTACAATTCAGAATAAATAACCATATATTAAGCTGTGTGATTGAACGCTTAATATCTGAATACACAAGTCACTGCATTTCTCATGATTTTTTGCCTTGGGGAGAATTCAGGCATCGAAATGAAAATGACATGTTCAAAAGGAAATTCTCGTTTGTATCGAGTGTTGTTATAAGTTTGATTAAATGATAACTTTTCCAGTAGTATGTTTTAAAACAATAAATGCTCCCTTTTCTCTAAATCTTGGCAGCCACAAAGTCTCTCTAAAATGACATCAAAAAGAATTCATGTAATTTTCTACAAAGATATTGTCTTTTATACACTTGTCAAATGAAATTCCGAAATTGCGTCACATTTTTTTGTATTTTATCCAAAAAAAAATGATGTTTTACTATGGAATTGAAAATTAAGATTATATGTTGCCTTTAATTAACGATAGTAAAACATTTAAAATAATATATAAATATGTATAAAGTTATGGTTATTAAAGAAATAATTAATGAAAACAAATGAATAATATTAGTATAAAAAGTAATTTAAATATTTAAATTACTCTTTTGTTAAAGGGTTAACCAATTTTTATAGTCAAAAACGATGTCACAAATTTTATTATTCGGTAATACTTATTGTTTTTTTCTTCCAATGAAGAAAAATACCGAGTAACTTTATTTTTGTTGACACTTTATTGGATTATTCTCGTATTTCAAATCATCTTCGTTTTTTTCTGTCTATAAATTTTAGAGAAAACTTTTAACTGACTCCCATGGCGATAAAAATCATGTTCTGGTTCCTTTTTTTAAGTGTTTTTTACAGTTATTTTGGTTACGGTATTTTGTTGTTTCTTTTAATAAAAATTAAAAGAATCTTCGTTAAAAAGCAAAATTATTCATCTATTCCTTTCGACGAAGCCTCATTGCCTTCGGTCACATTTTTTGTTGCGGCATATAATGAAGAACGCTGGATTGACGATAAGATACGCAACTCCTTCGCCTTAAATTACCCTAAAGACAAAATTTATTTCTTCTTTGTAACGGATGGCTCAACGGATTCGACGCCTGAGCGGGTCAGATTTTACCAACAAAAGGCTCAAAATAATCCAGATACTGAGGGGTATCACATTGAGCTTTTTCATCAGCCTAGGAGGCTTGGGAAGATTGCTGCAGTTGAGCGCGTTATGCCTTATGTCAAAACACCGATTGTTATCTTTTCTGATGCCAATACTGACCTTAACACGGGGGCTATAAGGAATATTGTGAGGCATTATAGTGACCTCTCAGTGGGAGCGGTTGCGGGTGAGAAAAGGGTAATGATGAGTGATGAAGCGAGTGGGGCAGGAGAGGGCTTTTATTGGAAGTATGAATCACTGCTCAAAAAATGGGATTCTGAACTTCACAGCGTAGTAGGAGCTGCCGGAGAGTTATTTTCCCTCAGAACAGACTTATATGCTCCGGTCGAAAAAGATACATTGATTGAAGATTTTGTGATGACCTTGAGAGTGGCTAAAAAGGGGTACAGAGTCGTATATGAGCCGGAGGCTTACGCCGTTGAAGGGCATTCAGCTGATGTAAAAGAAGAATTGAAACGTAAAATTCGGATTTCAGCGGGAGGATTGCAAGCAGTTTGGCGTCTGAGAGATTTGTTGAATCCATTTAAATATGGCGTTTTGACCTTTCAATACCTTTCTCATCGGGTATTAAGATGGACACTTGCGCCGATTGCCTTGCCTCTTATCTTTATTTTCAATGTCATTTTAGCTTCCGAAAGCCTTTTTTACAAGACTTTATTAGTTTGTCAAATCTCTTTTTATGCGATGTCTCTATTAGGATGGGTTTTTGAACAATTCAAAGTGAAAGTTAAATTGTTTTATATCCCTTATTACTTTTCGATGATGAACTACGCCGTTTACAGAGGTTTTTTCAGGCTGGTTTCCGGTCGGCAATCAGTCGTTTGGGAAAAGTCCAAAAGAGCGTAATGAATGATGAATGAAAAATGATGAACGATGAATGTGTTGCAAAAAATTCATCATTCATCATTTCTCATTCATCATTTCTCATCATTGCCTTATCGTATCTTTAGGCGCTTCCGTTTTTTTCTTTTTACCAAAAGGATCCCATTTGTCTAATTTTTCTTTGACCTTATCGGCTTCTTTTTTTACTTTTTCGCCACCCGTTTTTTCCAACTGTTTATCTATTTCTTTCCCTACTTTATCGCCTACTTTGTCGCCTAATTCTTTTTCAATCGCTTTGCCCGCTTCGGTTTTAGCTTTATCGACAGCCTTTTCTTTAGCTTCATCTACTTTAGCTTTTATGACATTTGTCGCTGAATCGAGTGCTTTATCGGCCATATCTTTAGCCTTTTGTTTGGCTTTATCGAGTTCCTCATTGGCTCGAGTAGTGAGAGTATCTTTTGCTTTTTCTACGGCGGCATTGACTACGCCTTTTGCCGCATCTTCGAGAGTCGTTTCGCCATCTCCACTGAGAATTTTCATTCCTACTTTGGGTTGAAACATATTACCCGTCAGATTGAATTGAACGTTCACAAACTCGCTATTTTTGATATTAACGCCGTATTTTGATGCTTCACTTACAAGGACATTGAAGCCACTTCCAACGGCGGCACCCACAGAATTAGCTTCTAACTTCTTGCGCGGAATGCGTGTTTTGATGCTATAATTCATCTCATTAGTCAAGCTATGAGAACCAGCTATTTTCAAACTAATATCTTTCACTTTTTTTTCAAATTCTCGGATCACAACAGTTCCGTTTTTGACTTCAAACCAGTTTTTACTATCACTCAAATCAAGCTTTTTTAATTCGCTCATGTTTAATTTATTGGCTATTTCTTCAAGTGGTTTCAAACCGGCGATTGCCCCTTGAATTGTTTGGATAAAACCTGCCATACTGAGTGTACTGAAATCCGGTGATAAGTCTTTACCCAATGCACCATCCATTGACAAAGTCGTATTGAATTTGCCTTTTATAAATTGTCCAAGTGGTGCCAGTTTTTGAAAAGTATTCAAGGTATTGAATGATTGTTGAAAATCAATGTTTTTCAAATCGAAAGCCAGTTTAAATTTAGGCTTATCCGGATTTTGCGTATTGTAACCACCCATGATGGACGTTCTTCCCCCGAAAATACCTGCTTGACCGTCATCAATAATCACTTCTTGATTTTGGACGATTAATTTGCCGGTCACATTGGATAAATCCATGTTCGTATAAATTACTCGATTCATTTTTGAATTAATCGTAATATCCAAATTTTCAGGTATGACAAACGGTTCAGTTGCAGTATTTTGAGGAACATTCGCTTGAGGAGTCTCGGTCATAAATTGGTTCAAATCCATGTAATTGGAATTTACGTCCAAGTTGCCACTCAATGTTTTATTATCATACAACCAATCAAAAATTCCCGCTAAGGTTCCTTTTCCTGAAATATCGGAGTTGCCTATTTTAGTTTGGAAGTTGTTAATGACAAAGCGATTGGGGGTGAAATTACCCGCGGCAACCGAATTTAGAATATCGTATTTATCATATATTAATCGGTTGATTTTTCCATTAATCGTAAAATTAAAGCGATCAAAAGGGCGTCCTGTATTGTCAACGGGTTTTTTACCGGTGTTCGGTTCATTAGACGCTGCCGGTGTTGCGGGTATCCATTCATTGGCGTCAAAAAAATTGCTGGAGAAATTGACTGTACCGGTCATAGTCTTTTGAGCGGAAAACAAGGCTAAAATATTGTCCACAACACCACTTGCCTGCAAGTCACTTTTTCCCAATTTACCCGTAAAATTGCTGACATTGACGTTATTGGGAGTAAAATTCATTGCCATGTCGCTGATAAATACTGAGGGGTAGCCTTTCATCTGAACATTCATGCCACTTACTTTCAGCGCGCCATTCATATTCACCTTGTCATACATTTTTTTATCAATATATGACATCAATGTTTTGACTGTAATATCAGCGTTGATAATGCCCGATAGATTTTGAATGCCATCCATTGGTAAAACTTTAGGCAAATCGCCAAGATTCAACGTCCCTTTTGCTTTGAGATTTACATTTGGGTCACTCACCGGTGTTCTGAGATACAAAACAGCATCTAAAGGGTTATTACCCATCTTCATGTGAAAATTAGGAATATCAACTTTAAAATCATCGAAATCACTCGTGGCTAAAGCAACATTGATTTGGGTATTTATTTCGCTACAACCCATTGGCAATGACGGATATTGGAAAGAGCCGTTTTGAATATTGGTATTGATGGCAAAAGCCGGATATTGCGGTTTCAAGCCGTTATATGTCCCTTTTACAAAGCCTTCAAATTTAAAATTGCCAGAAGCTTTAACATCGGAAAAGTTTTTGGAATAAGCAGCGGGTACAATGCTTAAAAAGTCTTTAAAATTATTGCCCGGCGCGTTGAATTTGAAATCCATCAGAATATCATCATCTTTAAGTTGTGTCCATCCTTCAAGATTCAAATCCATGGCATTCACCTTTGCTTTGGTATTTTTTAAGGTAAATTTCATGTTTTTCATATCCACATTCAATACAGTTTCAATATTGGCAGTGGCATCGCTCAGATAAGTCATGCTGCCGTAACTCATAGTAGTTGAATCAACGGTCGTTTTAGTATCGAGGTCGTAAATATCAGCCGTCATTTCGCCACTTCCGGTATGGTTTACTCCTTTGAGTGACATCAAAAAATCCATGGTGTGGTCGTCATAAAAAAACGTACCATTATTGATGTTGTAATGATCAAGCGTTAATTTGAAATTTGAAGGTTCGGTTTTTTCCTCTGTCGGCTTTGTAATATTATAATTTGCTGAACTATCCCGCAGTACGACAATGTTAATTAAAGGTTTATCAAGATATATGGAATTAACTTCGTATGGATTTCCACCATTCCAAACATTCCAAAAATCCAACGCCAAATCTAACCCCTCAGTATTCAATAATTTGACACCTTCAAACTTATCCACGCCGGATACATCTAAGTTTACTAATTTGACGGAAACGCGGGGAAAATGCCGGAATATAGAAATATCAACGTCTTTAAAATCAATTTTAGCATTCAGATTTTTATTGATTTCAGTTTTGATTTTCTCCACAATTTTATCTTTAAAGAAATAAGGAATAGCAAAAGCAGAAGCTATTAACAACACAAGCACGACGCCTGTTATCTGAAGAATTCGTTTTACGACAATGGGTAATTTCATATCTGTTTTTTTAAATTTTGGAATTTATAGAAAGTGTGACGTTTTATATAACGCAAAAACGTACTAAAGAAGTTCAAGTTTCAAGAAAAAAAGTTTACAACTTATTTAAAAGATGCAAGATTATTCTTTTTCCATTTTTTTTAATCTGTAATATAAAAATTATTTGAAAATTATAAATTTATAAAACGATGATTTTCAATAACAATAGAAACGTAAATCCATTTATAGATAAAAAAATAAAATGTTTATTCAAAAAAATGAAAAAATGTTGGCAAAAAAATGATATTTTATGTTGAAATTAAAAAAATAAAGGCTAAATTTAGACTTGAATTTCTATGAAAAAACCAGCATCTCACCTAATTAAAAATCAAAAACAAGCATTATGATAAACGAAGATTACCTCCCCTGTAGTAGTTACGAAAACCAGGCTGCTCATGCTGTTGAATCCGGGTTTTTAGCTTTTTATGATGAACCTTCCTCTCGTTTCTTTTTTTCAATGATTGACGCAGATGGAAAAGTATTATTGAAAAGTGAAGGCTATCCACAACAAGCCGCTCGAGAAAATGGCATTCAGTCAGTAATAAAGAATCGAGTTAACAAAGATTTCTACTCTGTTAAAAATGAAGATGGTAAATATTATCTGAGCCTTCGGGCCGCTAATTATCGCGAAATTGCCCGGTCATGCACTTGCGATTCTGAAGCTGCTGCTTTGGCTCTCATTCCTTTTATGACTGGCGAAAAAATTAGAGGTGGTGTATCCACCGCAATGGCAGAACCCAAGGAACGCGCCAATGATAAAGTTGACGATGATTACTTGGCTTGCAAAGAATATGCGGGACACTCGGATGTCGGTATGGATGGTTACCCCGGTTTAGTCAAATTTACCCATACAAATGGTAATTACTATTTTGCTTGGTACGATGATGATAACAATCTGTTGATGCGTTCCGAGGGGTATCCTACTACCGCTGCGCGCGATAATGGTATGGCATCGGTCGCTAAAAATCGTGAATTGGAAGCACGATATAGCGTATTTGAAAAGTTTGGACGCTACTTCACCGTCTTAAAAGCCGGCAATCATCAAGAAATTGCTCGCTCTTGCGCTCATGATACTGAGGGGGGGGCATTAGCTCTCTTCCCAAGTGCTCGGGCAAGTGTAGCGGCTGAAAAAGCGGCAGCTCTTGCGGCTGCGAGTGCAGCGGCGGCTTCAACTGATTCTCTTGTGCCGGAAAGCGAACGTCGTGAAGACAATTATTTGGCTTGTAAAGAATACGCAAATCGAGGCACTGCCGACGCAAATGGTATCGTGAAATGGCAACACACTGACGGTGAGTATTATTTTACTTGGGTGAATGAAGGTGGTCAGGTTTTGATGCGCTCGGAAGGCTATCCTACTACAGCCGCTCGTGACAATGGCGCAGCATCAGTTGTGAAAAACCGCGATATTAAAGAACGATATGAAACTGTTGAGAAGTTTGGCAAGTATTTCATGATGCTTAAAGCCGGTAACCATCAAGAAATTGCCCGGTCATGCCCTAAAGATGATAAAGCTGTGTTTGCAGCGTGGTTCCCGGCGCTGGGTTTATTGGCAGCCGTTCCTGCTGTTGATGTTCCTAAAGTGACAGCCGAACCTTTGACAGCCGTCGTAGAAACACCGCCAGTGCCTGCTGCCACGGCTGAGGTTGAGGATGATTATTTGCCTTGTAGGGAATATGAAGGTCATCATGTGAATGACAAACAAAACAATGTGGCGATGTTCAAGCATAGTAATGGTCAATATTACTTTGCTGTTTACAACTCGGATGGCAGTGTTCGTTTGAGGAGTGAGGGTTTCGGGTCTGCTCTTGACCGGGATAAGGAATTGTCAGGTGTTTTAAGAAATCTGAACAATCCGGATATGTACACCACTACTCGCAAAGGCGATTATTATATCAGCATTCTGAAAGACAAAACAGGTAGGGAAGTCGGCAGAAGTTGTTTACAAAAAGAAAAGCCGACTATTATTGTTCCTCCCATATTAGCACCTACGGCTGCTGCAACAGCCGTAGCAGTAGCTGCTGCCGCTGCTATTTTACCAAAAGAAGAACCGGTAGTGCCTAAGGCAATTGTTGAAGGACCCAAGGTTGTTATACCTCCGCCGCCTGTTTATGAATCGGCGACTGCTGCAGCACCAATAGCTACCGGAGGTTTTAATTGGTGGTGGTTATTACTGCCTCTTTTGGCTCTTTTAGCTTATTTTCTTTGGACAAAAGGATGTAATAAAGAAACAGTGGTAGTGGCGCCTCTTCCTACACCGGCTATTTCTACCCCCGTTGATACAGTCAAAAAAGCTTTACCTGAAATTCCTTCTGCTACTACAACTGCTACAACTGCCACTACTGCGGCAGCAGCAACCGACCAAAATTGTAGCCTTAATTGGATTTTCTTTGATTTTGATAAATCCGATTTAAGAGCAGCTTCACAAACGGAATTGGACGGAATGGCTAAAATTCTGAAAGACAATCCGGATTATGTCGGCGTTATGAAAGCAAATACGGATGGTAGAGGATCAGATGAATATAATATTGCGCTTTCAAATCGTCGTGCGGCAGCGGCAAAAACGTACATCGTTAACAAAGGTATTGATGCGGCTCGTATCAAAACTGCGATTAATGGTGAAAAAGACCCGGTTGCTAAAAATGCTGTTAATAATCATGATAGTGAAGAAGGGCGACAATTCAATCGGAGGATAGAATTATACATTCAGGACAAAACTGGAAAAAAAGTCTGTCCGCCTATTACTCCGGCAGTACCTGCTGAATTGAAAGTTAACAAGTAAAATCATGCACTAATAAAATAAAAGCGGTGGTCATTATGATCACCGCTTTTTTTAACGCTACTAAATGGTAGGAATATCTGAAATGTATTTTTGAAAAATCTTATATACTTTTTCAGGAATAGATTTATCATCAAATTTAACAGTGACATATCGAGGGCCTTTTTTCATCTTTATTTCATAAGAAAAAGCATCGCGCATAGTCATCCCTCTATCATCTCCATCTTCCTTTTCTTTGGCTTCTTTTTCAACTTTTTTATTGGGTGGAGTGGTCATGATGTCGTTCATTATTTCTCTTTCTTCATCAGACAGCTTCTCAACTTCCAAATCTGCATTGGAAGATAAACCCATGAAGCCACCTTCTTTTTTTAGTTTGATTTTCATTGAAAATTGTTTTTAACTTTCTTCGAAATTAATTAATGTAGTTTCCCTTTTATATTGAAAAGTGACAACAGTCATCACATTTTGTTAATAATACCGACGTTCATAAAAGCTTTACCTAATGACACTTTGGTGATAGCCGGCACTTTATCAACAAGTGTCAGCGATAAAGCAGCAATAGTCAAAGCTTTATATAAATCTTTGAATTTTGATGTGGGTTTTAAAAGTTTCAAGGCTTCAAACCACAGCAATGCCGCTTCCTGAGTGCCGATATTCATGGATACCAAATAAAAAGCTTTATTCAAAATACCACTGTTGATGTGTACCCCGCCATTGTCGGAAGTGCCTTTGAAAATTTTGCTCATGTGATCAGGTTGAGCCATAATGACAACAGACGTATCACCCGGAGACTTCATAGAGCGTATGGCTTTACCCTTGAACTTGCCAGTCATACACCCCTTCCCCATTGTCCAATCAGCTGTTTCAGCCGTTTGTTTATTGTGCCATTGATCAATGGCTATACCGAAAACGTCAGCAAAATGTTCGTTGATAGCACCCGATTGACCTTTATACGCTAAGCCTGCCGTATATTGAATCACACCATGTGCCAATTCATGCCCTGTAACGTCGAGCGCAGCAGCAAAACCGGAAAAATTGACGCCATCGCCATCGCCAAAAGTCATCTGCTCACCATCCCAAAAAGCATTATTATACTTTATCATATAATGAACGTTCAAAATTATATCTATTCCGGTGCCATCAATGGAATTCCAGCCCAATTGATTTTTGAAATAATCACGGACAATTCCACTATTATTGAAGACGATATTAACATCTTTATCGGCGGAATCCTTATCATCTTCTTTTCGTGCTAATTTCAGTTTTTGTTTACCGGTATTTTGGCTGTTATACACAAACCTTCTTGCTGCACCGGTGCCGGAATCTAAATCGGGTAGAAGTCTGGTTACCATCATAAACTCAGTTCTTTTTTGTCTGAAATCCTGATCTATTCTTTTGGGAGTATCTGTTTCGACATCAGCACCTTTCTTTTTTAATTCTTTAAAAACAACATCAGGGATTATATGGCATTGGCACGGGGGAAAATGAGTAGATTTCATAAATAAATATTGTAATGTTTGTTTATGGTGAAATGATTTATCAAAGTTAATGGTTTACTTTTGTTTTCCAAATTAAGTTACTAAAGTTTACTAACGTCGTTTTTAAAAAAATCATTGCCACATCATTGAAAATAGACGATATGTTTTACATTTGTAACAGAACTTACAGTAAATTACAATGGGCGAATATCTATTTTTTTATTTGATATAGAAAATATATTTTTACGCATCTTTCAAATTTATCAAAATCCTATTTGTATATATTAAACCAACATATAACGAATGAAAATATTACATATCAGCGCTGAGTGTTATCCTGCTGCCAAAGCTGGCGGTTTGGGCGATGTAGTGGGGGCTTTGCCCAAATATCTGAGTGAAGCCGGCGTAGAGACGGCTGTCATCATGCCAAAGCATCGAACTAAATGGCTGAATGCTCAAAATTATCGGGAAATTATTCGGGGAAACGTGCGTTTAGGATTGTACTCAGTAGATTATAGCATTGAAGAGTGCCTTACCGATGCAATGGGTTTTAAGTTATACGTCGTCAATTGCCCTACTTTTTTTGATAGAACCGGGGTTTATACCGATGACAATGGTGCTGGATATAAAGATGATGTTGAGCGATGGCTGACTTTTCAACAAGCTGTTATTCATTGGATTATTGGCATGAAGGTGAAACCAAGAGTGCTACATTGTCATGACCACCATACAGGGTTGATTCCTTTTATGATTAATCATTGTCCGGAATATAAGTCGTTAGCCCATATTCCATCGGTTTTTACCATTCATAATGGTCAATACCAAGGGGCGTTCAGTTGGCAACTGGCGCAATTGATGCCTTTTTTTGATGCCGAAGCTTCTGGGTTACTCGAATGGAAAGGAACTATCAACCCCATGGCAAGCGCTATCAAATGTTGTTGGCAGTTTACGACTGTTTCGCCGGGTTATATGGAAGAGTTGCGCAATAACTCGGGTGGTTTAGAATGGCTGATGAACAACGAACGTTCTAAAAGTATTGGCATTTTGAACGGGATTGATGCTCAAGTCTGGAATCCTCAGACCGACCCAATGTTACACTACCGACTCCACGACAATATTGCGGAATACAAGCGAGAGAATAAAAGGATAATCTGTGAAAAATTTGGTATCCGAGAGGACTTGCCTCTTGTCACTTTTATCGGGCGCATTGTCGCAGAGAAAGGCGCAGACTTGTTGCCGGAAGTTATCGGTCGATTTTTGTACGATGGGGGTGCAGCATCCTTCGCAATTTTAGGTACCGGAGACCCCTCAGTATCAGACGCCTTCAAACGGATGGCGGTTCATTTTCCAGATAATTTTGGCTTATCACTTGAATACAACGAAACACTATCGCATCAACTTTATGCCGGTAGCGATTTTTTGATGATGCCAAGTCGTGTTGAACCTTGCGGTTTGAATCAAATGTATGCTTTGCGCTATGGAACGGTGCCGATTGTCAGAGCCGTTGGCGGATTGCGCGACACTGTTGAAGATTTTGAAGCTCCTGTTGGTGGTTCAGGTATTCGTTTTTCTTATTTTACGGCTGATGATTGCCTTTTTGCCGTGGTTCGTGCCATGAGATTGTATTGGGATGAGCCCGAAAGGTTTAATGAATTGAGGGAATACATCGTAACAATAGATAATTCATGGGAAAAATCGGCTCAAGATTACGTCGATATTTATAGTAAGTTGACTAAATTATAGACATTTTAAACAAAATACGATAAAAAAGGTAGATTATATCATTGTAGGTCAGGGCTTAGCGGGTTCGCTACTGGCTTATTTTTTATTAAAAAAGGGCCATTCTGTCATAGTAATTGACTCTGATACTGAGGGGGGGGCTTCCAAGATAGCGGCTGGAATCATCAATCCTATTACTGGAAAAAGGTTTGTGAAATCATGGCGAATTGATGCTTTTTTACCCATTGCTCGCACAACTTACAAGGCTATTGAAAATCTTTTGCGGGTTTCGATATGGCAAGAAAAGGTACTTTTCCGCACCATAAAAAGTGTAGAAGAAGAAAACCAATGGCTTCTGCGCAGCAGTTACGAAGATTATTTGCCTTATTGCTCGGATAAAATTTTGACCATACACTCTTCTGAAGGAGAAATAGAGGAGCAGATGAAGCTTGAAAAATGGGGCAAACGCATTGCAATATTACAAAAACATTCATCCCTCGGAATGATAAAACAAGCGGCACAAGTAAACGTACCCGCCTTGATTGTGCATTTTAAGCAATATCTATTATCATCAAATGCCTATTTTAAAGATTTTTTTTCTTATAATGATTTGAAAATTGGTATAAACGAGGTTTATTATAAAAACTACACGGCTGATAAGATAATTTTTTGTGAAGGTGCTAAAGCCGTTGAAAATCCCTATTTTAATTGGTTGCCTTTTAATCCGGATAAAGGTGAATTGTTAATTGTCAAAATTCCGGGTTTAAATCTGTCTCAATTATTCAAACACCATATCACTATTGTGCCTTTGGGGGATAATTTATACTGGGTAGGTGCCACCAATGATTGGAATTTTTTAGATGACAAACCCTGTGAGGAGAATAAACAACTCATCATCCGTGAATTACAGGAGATATTAAATATACCTTTCGAGATTGTCAGTCATCAGGCGGCGATAAGACCGACAGTAAAAGATAGACGACCTTTTATCGGTATTCATCCCGACTATCCTTCTTTAGGCATTTTTAATGGCTTTGGTACTAAAGGTGCTTCGCTTATACCTTATTGGGCAGACAATTTTACGGACATATTATCCCAATCAACAATTGCGGAATCCAATCATGAAAGAGAAGATGATATCAGCAATAATATTGACAGAGAAGTGAATATTTCAAGATATTTTAAACACTTGAAAAATAATCATCGCATTTTCTAAAGTTGAATGAAACGATTAAACCTTAAAAAATTAATAAACTTTTGAAAAATACCGCAGTGTCACTAAAGAATTTTTTGAGTTTTATTAATTTTGTGTAAATTTTAAGTAAAAGCTTAAAAACATTAACACTTACATAACTAACCAAAACGTTTTACAACGTCTTATATCGTGAATAAATCAATTCAGTAAAACGTCATTTTTTTATAAAAAAATCAAAAACGAAATCAGTATGAGAAGATTCCTTTTCTGTGTTGTTGTGAGTCTATTGTCATTCAATATTTATGCACAAACACCTCAACAACTCCTTGAGGCTGCTAAAAAAGCCACTAAAAGTGATGTTAAAAAAGATAATTTAGCGGCCGCTGAAAAAGCCGTTGAAGATGCACTGAACGCTCCTGAAAATCAAGCGGGCTATGAAGCCTATCTTTACAAAGCTAAATTAATGCTTAGTCAGGCGAAATTAGATGAAAATGGTCGAGCTTTAACAAGCATTACCAAAAAAGAGTTTAAGTCTGATTACCCTAAATCAGCTATGACTGCAGTGTCTGCTTTGTTAACGGCAATGAAAAATACAAAAGATCCTAAGGCTACCAAAGAAATTGCTAAAGTCATGACTGACATAGCCCCATATTTGAACCAATATGCATCGGATTTTTCTGAAGCGAAGGATTATGTAAGCGCATATCAGTCGTTCAAAGCCGCTTTGGATGTTCATGAGGCGTTGAAAGCCGCCGGTCAAAAAGGTACACTTGAGAAACCGGAAGACTATAATAAACAACTTTATTTGACTGGTTTGTTGTCAAATTATGCCGGAAAAGAAGCTGAGTCAGTGGGCATTTACGAAAAATTAATTGCCAACAAAGTAGATTCTTCTTTTGTTTATTCTGCTTTGTTCAGATCCAAATACGATTCAGATCCTAAAGCGGCTATGGCTATTCTTGAAGCCGGTCGTAAAAGACATCCGGATGAAACGTCTCTGCTTTTCCTTGAAATCAACCATTATCTGAAAATAGGACAATTAGATGTATTAATTGAAAAATTGAAGCAAGGTATTGAGAAAGAACCGGAAAATTTAAGTTTGTATTTCACCATGGGTAATGTATATGACAACCTTGCTCAGAAAGAAACTGATGCAGCAAAATCAGATGCTTATGCAAAAGAAGCTTTAAGCTGGTACAAGAAAACACTTGAGAAAGATCCTAAAAATGCGGATGCTGTTTATTCGATAGGCGCCTATTACTACAATAGGGCGGCTAAAGTCTCTACGGAGATTAAGAAAATTGAAAGTGATATGAGTAAAGAAGGTCAGAAAAAATATGACAAATTGACCCAAGAAATGTTGGCTGAATTTGATCAGGCTTTGCCTTTTTTCCAAAAATCAGAAGCTCTTGACCCCAACAATCAAAACGCTTTGATTGCTTTGAAAGAAATCTATGCGCGTAAAAACGATATGGTTATGGCAAAAGAATTTAAAACGCGTTTGGAGAATGTGACAAACGGTGAAAAAAATGCCACATCTTATTTTAAGCAATAATATGAATGATTAAATTTTGTGATTAAAAAATAAGGGTGAAACCCGTGAAATGGATAAGATTTCACGGGTTTTTTGTTTTTACACTTATAGCAAAATAAAAAATAGTAATTTTGTAAAAAGAGTACAGCATTCATGTCAAATAAAGCATCTTCACAAATAATAACCCCCTTTGTCAGTGTCGAAGATATTTACAAAGCCAAAGTTAGGCTCAAAAATGTCGTAACGCATACGCCACTCATGCACAACCTGAACTGGTCAGAAAAGTATAGTTGTAAGATATACTTCAAAAGGGAGGATTTGCAGGTGGTGCGCTCTTACAAAATTAGAGGGGCATTCAACAAAATGAGTACTTTGTCCCAAGAAATGCTGGATAAAGGCGTTGTTTGTGCGAGTGCGGGCAATCATGCGCAGGGTGTGGCGTGGGCGTGTCGCAATCTGAATGTGAAAGGCACTATTTTTATGCCATCAGTTACGCCCAAACAGAAAATCTCAAAAGTACAGTTCTTTGGGCGGGACAATATCGAGATTATTCTGACTGGTGATACTTACGATGCTTCCTATCAAGCCGCCATGGCTTATACTGAGGGGTATGATAAAGTGCTGATTCATCCCTTCGATGACGAAAAAATTATTGAGGGACAAGCCACAGTGGGGCTTGAAATATTGGAAGATTGTACCGTGCCAATCGACTATATTTTTGTCGCAATCGGCGGTGGGGGTTTGGCTTCTGGCTTAGGCAGTTATTTTAAGCAAATGTCACCAAAGACTAAAATAATTGGCGTTGAGCCATTGGGTGCGCCGAGTATGTACGAAAGTTTGAAAAAAGGGTATGTTGTGGATTTAGACCATATTGATACTTTTGTTGACGGGGCAGCCGTTAAAAAAGTGGGAGATAAGACTTTTCAAATTTGTCAGCTGGTATTAGATGATATCATTCTTGTTCCTGAGGGCAAAGTTTGTACCTCTATCCTTCAATTATACAATGAAGAAGCCATAGTTGCCGAACCTGCCGGTGCTATCACCATAGCCGCTTTAGATTTTTACAAAGAGAAAATTAAAGGAAAAAATGTGGTTTGTATTATCAGCGGCGGAAACAACGACATTACCCGCACCGAAGAAATAAAAGAACGCAGCCTGTTATTTGAAGGTTTGAAGCATTATTTTATTATCAAATTTCCTCAACGCCCGGGCGCGTTTCGGGATTTTTTGAACAATGTTTTAGACGTCAACGACGATATTACCCATTTTCAGTACATCAAAAAACACAATAGAGAATCGGGACCGGCAGTCGTCGGTATTGAATTGAAAGATAAAAATGATTATGCAGCCTTGTTAGAAAGGATGACAAACAATGGTTTTGGATTTCAAACTTTAAATGATAATCCAAGCTTATACGAATTATTGGTTTAATTGAAAGATAGTTATATAAAGTAATGTTTAATATAAAAAAACGCATACAGAGTTTTGGCTTTGCATTCAAAGGCATTTCTACGCTTCTGCGGACACAAGAAAATGCTAAAATTCACGTTATCGCTATGATTGCCGTTGTGATGGCAGGTTATATGCTCGGTCTGAGTGTTACAGAGTGGTTATTTATTGTTTTTGCCTGTTCTTTGGTTTTGGCGGCAGAAGCTTTTAATACAGCTATTGAGTTTATTGTGGATTTGGTTTCTCCCGATTATCATCCCTTAGCCGGTAAAGCTAAAGATGTTGCTGCCGCAGCAGTTTTGATAATAGCATCGGGTGTTGCAATCGCCGGACTGATTATTTTTATCCCGAAAATCTGGCTGTTTTTTCAAAAGTAGTTGCCGAGGTTTCGGGATAACACCTCTCAGTATTGACAAATCTTAATATTTTGAAATAAAGCAAAACCGATATAAACCCATGCAATATTCAAAAATCTTATATATTATCCTCTTTTGGGGTTTTTGCGGATATACCTCCTTGTATGCCCAAGAACAGTTAGGCTTGAGACTTGACAATTATTCAGGCGCGAATGCTATCACCCTCAACCCTGCCGCTAATGCTACATGTGCTTTCGCATGGGATATCAACCTCATCGGTTTGGGGATGAGCGTGAATAATAATCTGGCTTATATCGAAAAAGCAAGCTTAGGAAAAGCCCTGCGCAACACCAATAGTATAGGCCCTGACCCCGCACTCAATATTTCATTTAACGGAAAACCTACTTTAGAATACAATTTTAAAGATAAATCCCCTCGTTATGGTTCGGCTGTGGCGCGAGTCATGGGTCCTTCCTTTGTCCTCAATCTTAGTAGTGGTCATTCCTTTGGTCTTTTTACGAGTGTGAGAACCCTAATAAGCACGCATTCGATACCAATCGTGGTGAATCCTTATGAGACGCAACGGATTCGGCGTAATCAAACTTTTGATGTTGCCCCTTTTAATTTAAGAGGTTTGTCTTGGAGTGAATTTGGGTTAAATTACGCTTATCGTTTAGGCGACGATACTGATGGGGGGCTTGCAATTGGTGTAAATGCTAAATGGATGCAAGGTTTTCAAGGGTTTTTTATCAATAATTTTTCCGGAACAAAAATGACTCGCCTTTCAAGAGATACGGTTCGTTTTGATGCTTTGAATGGGGAATTGGGTTTTACGAATAACTATGATGACGCTTCCACCCATTCAAATGGTAATGGTTTTGGATTCGATTTAGGTGTTTTGCTTACCACTCCAGCGGGTGATGACCGCCCCTATGAATGGCGATTGGGTGCGTCACTGATTGATTTAGGAAAAATCAATATCACCAAAAATGCGAAAGTACATCAATTTCAACCCAAAGAAGCGTTTGAATTGAACGAAAAAGATTTTGAAAACCTTGATACCAACGACCCCCTTGCTGATGCTATTCGCCGTTTTGACCAAAAAGCGTTCAACAATGCACAATCCAGTTTGAAAGGAAATTCTATGACTTTTGGGTTGCCAATGGCTTTGCACCTGCAAGCGGATTACGCCTTTAGTAAGAACGTATTTGTCAATGGTGTGGTCATTCAACGCATGCCAATCGGTCAGAATATTTTAGAAAGAGACAATTTAATTGCCGTTACCCCCCGTTACGAATCACGTTGGTTGGGGGCATCATTACCGATTTCACTCCTTAATTATCAACAAATGCGGGTTGGATTGGTAGCTCGTTTAGCATTTTTGACAATCGGTACGGAACATCTGATGAGTCTTATCAGCAATTCTGATTTGTACGGTACTGATTTTTATGTGGCTCTCAAAATCAATCCCTTCCAAATTGGGCAATTATCAACTGGAAGAGGAAAAGGCAAAGGTGGCAATTGGGGAAAAAACAAACGTGTGAGTTGTTACAAATTTTAAGTATTTAAAATCAAGGTGAGTAAGACGTTGAAATAAGAACCATTTATGAATAACAATCACTGCTCATCCATCGAATGCTTTTGACACTCTGTCGAAAATTTTAATGTTACATGGGGGATATTGAAAGGTATCCTTATATTTGTTTTTAAAAATTTCAACTTTAACAAACTGTTAAATATCACTTAAACAACATTCAGATTATGAAAAGTAAAATATTAATGGCTTTAGGGGCTATTTTTGTGATTATTCAATTTTTTAAACCCGAAAGGAATCAGTCTAATATTCAAATCAACCATATTTCCAAAAAATATGATGTGCCTGAAAATGTGACAGCGATTTTAAAGGTAGCGTGTTATGATTGCCATAGCAACTATACGGAATATCCTTGGTATGCTAATCTGCAACCGATGGCATGGTGGCTCAATGACCATGTAACAGAAGGTAAAAGAGAAATTAATTTCTCAACATTTTTAGAAAGAAAGATTGCAGTGCAGAACCTCAAATTTGAAGAAATTGCCGAGCAGGTCGAAAAAGGAGAGATGCCGTTGCCTTCATATACTTATTTAGGTCTGCACCCGGAAGCTAAATTAAGTTCTGAACAAAAGCAAATTTTAATCAATTGGGCAAAGGCTCAAATGGATACTTTGAAGGCTCAATATCCGGCTGACAGCCTGGTATTACGCCGCCCTTCGGGACCACCACCACCGGCTAAATAATGTGAAAAGTGTTCTCAAAATTATGAAGTTTTCGATCCTCTTCAGGATGAAAAAAAAATAAAACCTCTTTCTGTCACGAAAGAGGTTTTATGCGTTTATATAGGAGAGACGGAAATCAGAGATTGAGCAATGTATGTTTTATTGAATTAATGTGTTGGAAGAACCGAGTTGTGGTAAATAATAGATTCGATAATTCCCTAATTAGGTTATTTTTTAAATTTAAATAGATAGTATGTATTTTTATCAAACATAAATGATTGTCTACCAAATTTATATGTATTATTGTTAGAATGGAGAAATTTAATTTTGATTATATTGAAAAAAAACGAAAAAAAAATTGCATTTTATAAAAATCACATTAACTTTGTAATCTAAAGATGGTATAAAACATATTTCAAGTCCTCCCGCAGATTGTGAACCAACTTAAACAGTTCCCCCTTTTTCCTCCCATTTTTTTTGAAGTCCATAAAGCATTTTCATACGAATTTTATTTTTTATAATCTCATTTTTAACTTAAATCTTACGGAATCATGAAGGGAAACATCTACACAATCCACACAGGATGGTACACACTTTTTGTGGCTATCATTATTACAATCTCACCCATTTTTTCAACAATCGCTAACGCTCAATTCTGCGAAGGATTCAGAACTCAGAACCAACGCGACTGGGGCGATAAACCCAAAAGCACAAACTCAGCCGGTTATTTGTACAAAAACTTTACCGCTGCATTTCCTAATGGCATTGTTGTTGGCTGCGATAATAAATTAAAACTAACATCACCGCAAGCTGTGACAAATTTACTGCCTGTAAATGGTAGAATTGGTAAGTTACCTATCGGTACGTTAATTGACCCCAATAATAGAAAATTCAACAACCCATTTGCAGGTCAGGTAGTTGCTCTCAAAATCAATTTGACAATGGATGAGTTTGACCCTAATTTTGGATCTAACACAATTTTGTTGAAAAATTTGGTGATCAGAAGAGGGCCTTTTGTGAATAAAACTGTAGCAGAGGTAATGGATGAAGCTGAAAAAGCTTTAGGTGGTTGCCCCGTTGCACATAACCTTTATGATCTTAACGAAATCGTCACCCGTATCAACAGAAATTATATGGATGGCGAGTTGACGGGAAAATATCTTACTTGTCCGGTAGTCAAAGTTGATCCCTGCGCCAACGATATTGAATTGCCAGTCATTGTCAATTGTCCTTCTAATTTAACTTTATTAAGCCCAGACCCAGTTTGCTTCAATGCTATATGGAACGAGCCGATGGCAACTGATAATTGTACTGCACAACCTGAATTAACAAGTAATTTCTTCTCAGGTTCTTGCCTTCCGATGGGCACAACTACGATTAATTACGCCGCTAAAGACGCTAAAGGAAATACTACTACTTGTACCTTTACGGTTACGCTAACTTACGACCCTTCATTAGCCGGTGAAGCTTTGAATTTACAAGGTGAAAAATTGGAATTGGCAGTTAACGCTGAACCACGCCGTACGCGTCTCGAATGGGTAAGCGATATGAAAGTTGAAACAGACTATTTTGTCATTCAAAAACGCAATGAAAACGGCGAGTTTATTGATGTTGAAACGGTTAATGGAGCTTACGTTGCCGGATTGACTTATTATTCAGGCTATGATAGCGAACCGGGTGAGGGTGAAAACACTTATAGAGTTGAATCTGTTTTAATAGATGGTTCAGTGAGAGTATCAGCTCCTAAATCAGTTCGTTTCAATGATTTAAATCAAATCAAAGTCTATCCAAATCCGGCTTCTGAATTCATAACGGTTGATTTGGTTAATTACGAAGGTAATGCAGTAAAAATAGCGTTATACAATCAAATAGGTACAGTCGTTCGCTCATACAACATCGAAAAATGTACCGGTGAAGCTTTCAGCATGGAAGTGACTAAGTTGAATGTTGGTTCATACTACTTGCGCGTTTCAAGTGCTGGAAAGCGGGATGTGAGCAAACAGTTTACAATTGTTAAGTAATGTTTTATGAAATAAGGAAAAATTTAAGCGATTTAAAATTCGTAGATTTCTATCCCATTTTTCCCTTTTCGAATATTAAAATTAAACCGCTTTGGCTAACGTCAAAGCGGTTTTTTGCATTTGATTCTTTACTTTTGCATCATGTATTTTAAAACTGAAAATATCATTATACCTATTCAACATTTGACTGTAGAACTCACCATAATCAATAATATTGATGAATTGTTTGATGCTCTCATTCAAAAAGGGCTTGACCATGAAGATGTGGTGGATGAACGCATACCTTACTGGGCGGAGTTGTGGGCTTCTGCCATTGCCATGGCGCATTATTTGGTCGAAAAAAAGATTGTTTCTGAGGGGAAACAAGTCACTGAAATTGGCTGTGGTTTAGGCTTGCCGGCTATCGTTGCTGGTCTTTTAGGTGGCGAAGTGACTTTTACTGATTATTTAGATGAGGCTTTGGATTTTGCCCAATTGAATTGGCAACAGAATTTGCCGAACAAAAATGCACAATTTAAGAAATTGGATTGGCGCAATCCTGACGTTTCTGTAGCCGCAGATGTGCTTTTGGCTTCTGACGTGGCTTACGAAGAACGGGCTTTTGAACCTCTTTTACAGGCTTTTAAAACTTTATTAAAACCCAACGGAACGATTCTCATCACCGAACCCAATCGGTTTATTTCTAAAAACTTCTTCTCCAATTTGCATGAACGCCTTTTAAAAGCTGAGGGTACTGAGGGGGGGGCTGCTGATTCCTCTGGAGGGTATGATTGGACACATTCCACAATGACTATTGACCGAAAAGACCATTTGCATTTGGTGAATATTTATGAATTGAGAAAAAAGTAAACCTGTTTCTTTGTTTTGATAGTATCTTCGCCGAATTTTATTTATTCACATTATTAACCTATTTTACATGAAAACAAAACAAGAAATCGTTGAAAATTGGTTGCCTCGTTACACCGGACAGGCGCTTGAAGACTTTGGTAGGTACATTATTTTGGTCAATTTCAGCAACTACGTCAGGATGTTTGCCGATTGGCACAGTGTGGAAGTGATGGGCGAAGACCGCTCCATGCAATGTGCAACGGCGGATAATATCACCATTATTAATTTTGGGATGGGCAGCCCCAATGCGGCTACTGTGATGGATTTACTAACGGCTATTAAACCTAAAGCGGTACTTTTTTTGGGCAAATGTGGTGGTTTGCGCCATGATAAAAATACGGTTGGCGACATGATTTTGCCGATTGCTGCCATCAGAGGTGAAGGGACATCTAATGATTATATGCCGCCCGAAGTGCCAGCTTTACCAGCATTTGCGATGCAAAAAGCCATTTCAACAACTATCCGCGATTTTGAAAAAGACTATTGGACAGGCACGGTTTATACCACAAATCGCCGAGTGTGGGAACATAAAGAAGATTTTAAGGAATATTTGCGTGAATTGCGGTGCATGGCAATTGACATGGAAACCGCTACAATTTTCACGGTGGGCTTTAAAAATCAAATTCCAACGGGTGCGCTTTTGCTTGTCAGCGATGTACCGATGATTCCGGAAGGGGTAAAAACGGAGGAAGGCGATAAAAAAGTCACATCTTCATTCGTCAATGACCACCTCAAAATCGGTATTGCGTCACTCAAACAGTTGATGAATAATGGCTTGACGGTAAGGCATCTTAAATTTTAACCTGTTATTCGTTATTCGTTAGTCGTAGCTTTTCAATTTGTTGGGTAAGTGCAATATACTCCTCTAAACTGAGCGTTTCCGGTCTTCTCGTATAAAAATTATCGGTTAATACTAAGGGGTCTTTTAAAAAGAAAGGTTTGAGGGTATTGCGCAACATTTTGCGGCGTTGTGAAAAAGCCTGTTTGACAACTTGCTTGAATAGCTTTTCGTCGCAGCCCAAATCCTGATGGTCTTTTCTCACCAATCGAATGACCGAAGATTGAACTTTTGGTGGAGGAGTAAAACAGCTTTTATCTACGTTAATGATGGTTTTTCCTTCATAAAATGCCTGAATCAATACGCTGATGATACCATAAACTTTGCCCCCGGGCTTGGAAACGACCCTGTCAGCAACCTCTTTTTGAAACATGCCGACCATTTCGGGAATCAACGTTCGGTTATCAACCATTTTGAATAAAATCTGAGAAGAAATATTATAAGGAAAATTGCCGATTAAACAAAAAGATTGACCGTTAAACACCTTAGTCAAATCGGTTTTCATAAAATCTTCAAAAAGAACTTTTACGCCTTGTTGTTCAGCGTTTATACTGAGGGGGGGGGGCGGAGGATAATTTTTATGTAAAAGACTAACCATATCCTTATCTGCCTCTACGGCAACCAGTTCAAAGGGTTCAGTTTTTTGTCGATTTATCAAAAAATTGGTCAACATGCCCTGACCGGGGCCTACTTCAAGGACGCGCGGCGTGTCGTGGATAAGAGTTAAACTTTGGGCGATACTCTCCGCGATATCAAGGCGATTGAGAAAATGTTGACCGAATGATTTTTTTGCTTGCATACAATTTCGAATATAATGAATTTAGCTATTAAATATCAGAAATAGTTCGATTTGAAAACCTGAAATAAAAATTTGAGCACCAATTTTAGCCCAAAGGTGAAAAGAATTTTGAGAAAAGCCAGTACTTATCCACATTGTGCCCGAAAAAAAACTAAAAATGTTAGTTTGGAACTTAATTTGAGAAAAAATATACCGACGCTTTAATGTATCGAAAAAATGGTATTTTGCAACAATTAATTCGTTTTTTAAGTAAAACCTGTATATTTGCAGGCTTATTGAGAGATGATTGAAAAAAAGTTCAAAAAAAAACGTTTTTTTTTACATCAACATTCATAAAACATTCAAAATCAAGGTATTAGAAATTTAAAAATTTACAACCAAAAGCCGCTTATTTCGTTCCGGTCTAAAATGTGGTTTCTACCCACAGGATTCAAAAGGTGAGAGGCTGATTAAAAATTCAAATTTATACTAAAATGCAAGGTAAAGGTATTGTCAAGTTTTTTCTGGTTTTGCTGTTGCTGATTTGTGCAGGGCAGTTCATTTACTACATTCCGACAAGTCGGGTAGAGAAAGATGCGGAGACTTACGCTCAGAAAGTGGCTGCTACGGCTACGGGCGATAAATCAATAGCTCAAAAGCAGGCTCGTATCAGCTATCTCGATTCTATGTCGAGTGAAAAAGTGTTTACTATTCCGCTAATAGGCAGCTACACATATCAGGATTTGAAATCCAAGCAATTGGCGTTGGGTCTCGATTTGAAAGGTGGTATGAGTGTTTTGTTGCAAGTAGATTTGAAGGACTTTCTTCGCGCTTTAAGTGGCAATAATACAGACCCCAATTTTGTAAAAGCCATCGAAGAAGCTCAAAAAGCCCAAACACAATCTCAGGGCGATTTCATTACTATCTTTGTACAGGAGTACAAAAAGTTGGGAGGTGAGGGTAAATTGGCTTCCATTTTTGCTCGTAATGAATCATTGAAAGGTAGTATTAACGTTGAGTCAACGGATGCTCAGGTTCAAAATCTTATCCGTCAGAAAGCCAACGAAACGGTTAAAGAAACGTTTGAGCGTTTGAAAAGTAGGATTGACAAATTGGGTGTAGTACAACCTAACGTTTCATTAGATGCTAATAGAGATATTATTGTCGTAGAATTACCGGGGATAGATAACCCTGAACGGGCGCGTAACTTTTTGCAAAAAGCGGCTAAATTAGAGTTTTGGGAAGTTTATCGGATCAATGATCCGCAATTAGGTAATGCTTTGGTAGATGCAGATAAAACTTTAAAAGCCATACAGGAAGGTGTAAAAGATACATTGGCAGCAAAAGATACATCGGCATCATTGGTTTCAGGCCCTTTGTTTTCAGTTTTAAGCCCTAATGGTGGGACTTTGTCCCCGGCTGTCGTGGGAGTTACTGAAAAAAATAAGCGTGACCTCGTGATGAAATATTTGACTCAGCCGGAAATTGCTTCTAAATTTCCCCGCGATATGGTCTTCACGTGGTCAAAAGATGCCATTAAAGATGCTACCGGAAAATCAACCGGGGCTTATGAATTATATGCCTTAAAAAAATCCGCTGGTAAAGATGGGCCGGCGCTTGACGGTGAACGCGTAACAGACGCTCGTGCTCAAAGCTCTGATTCAAAAAAAGGTGGTTCAGGTATTGAGGTATCATTACAGATGGACAATGCCGGCGCTGCACAATGGGCAGCGTTAACAACTCAATGTGCAAGAGATAACAACCGTGAGGTGGCTATTGTATTAGATGATGAGGTTGTTTCAGCTCCACGGGTTATCAATCCAATTGAAGGTGGTCGTTCTTCTATTTCAGGCAGTTATACGGTACAAGAAGCTCAGGATTTGGCAAGTATTCTGCAGGTAGGTAAATTACCGGCTAAAGCAGAAATCATTCAGGAGAACACAATCGGCCCATCTTTAGGTGCTGAAAATATTCGCTCTTCTATGTTGGCTATGGGTATTGCCTTTTTAGCTATTATGGCGTTTATGACGATTTATTACTCCACTGGTGGTATCATATCAGTCATCGCGCTTATCGCCAACTTATTCTTTATTATCGGAATGTTGACGTCAAAAGGAACTGTTTTGACATTGCCGGGTATTGCCGGTATCGTTTTGACAATGGGTATGGCTGTGGATGCCAACGTTATCATTTATGAAAGGATTCGTGAAGAACTCAATGATGGTAAATCCATGCTGCAAGCTATTGCTGATGGTTTTAAAAACTCCTACAGCGCTATCATTGATGGTAACGTAACAACATTGATTACAGCCTTAATATTATGGTATTTTGGCTTGGGCCCTATTAAAGGTTTTGGTATCGTTCTGGCAATTGGTATTCTTTTCACATTATTTACCGCGGTACTGTTAAGCCATTTATTAGTAGATTGGTGGACAGGTCGTGGTAAAGAAATTAAATTCTTTGCGCCTTTTAGTGAAAGAGCTTTCAAAAATATCAATTTTGACTGGATGAGCTTCCGTTTCAAAGCGTATGCGGTTTCTGGTATTATTATTTTAGCGGGTATCGTTTCGATGTTCACAAGAGGATTTGAATTAGGCGTGGATTTCAAAGGCGGTTATTCATACAATATACAATTTGATAAAGCAGTGAATGCCGATCAATTACGAGATGGTTTGACAAAGGCTTTTGAAGGTCAATCTACAATTGTTAAAGCAGTCAATACGGATAATACTTTTAACGTTACAACTTCATATCTTATTAATGAAACCGGTGATATTGCACAAGAAAAAGTGACAAGTAAACTTTTTGAGGGTGTAAATACGATCGCAGGAGGTAATTTAAAAATTGAAGATTTCAAAAAAACGGATGCTTCCACAACTCATATCACCAGCCAGGCCAAAGTAGGACCGACTGTAGCAGATGATATTAAGCGAAGTGCTTTTTGGGCTACTATTTTGGGTATCTTAGGTATTGGCGCTTATATTTTATTGCGTTTCAACCGTTGGCAGTATTCATTGGGTGGTATCGTGGCTTTATTCCATGATGTATTAGTGACTTTGGCGTTCTTCTCTATTTTTCATGGGATTTTCCCATTCTCTATGGAAGTTGACCAAGCACTTATTGCAGCGTTGTTGACCATCATTGGTTATTCAATCAATGATACCGTGATTGTATATGACCGGATTCGAGAGTATATGCGTAAATATACTCAACAACCTATGGGTGAGGTGATTAATAATGCGATTAATTCGACTTTAAGCCGTACCATTATCACATCTTCAACTGTATTATTGGTGGTCTTGATTTTGTTCTTATTTGGTGGATCAAGCATCAAAGGATTCTCATTCGCCATGTTAATTGGTGTATTGGCCGGTACATATTCGTCTATATTCATCGCTGCACCGATTATGATGGACTTCTCTAAAAACATCGACCTTTCAGAATATAAACCTGAAACAACCGAAGGAGGAAATAAGAGAAAATCATTGAAAGAAAAAGTATAATTTATAGTCATACATATTACTCCCTTTCAGACTCTATGTTTGAAAGGGAGTTTTTG
>JANPGW010000093.1:0-15844 GCA_031424115.1 Saprospiraceae bacterium
CAATTTTTCAAAATTTTATTTTCATGTATTTCCTGAAAAAAGCGTTTAATCATCGTAAAGAGAATAAAAAACAATTTGCGAATTATTCGCTAACAGTGTATCTTTGTTTTATAATTAAAAAATTGCATAATCGTCAAACAATTTAAAAATATACAGTCATGGAAATTAACATATTGCACCATCCGTCACAAGAATCAGAGGCTCGCAGCATTGAAGAAGTTTTGAGCAGCAATGGCATCGCGTCACAACTAACCGGCTCAACAGGAGCTTTGAATGGTCTGGAGATTGCGGTAAATAAATTATCAGAAGATAAAACAACAAATCATAGTCAAGACCGAGTGTTGACGTCGTCTTTTGTCGAAATTGACTCTGTACCGGGTTATTGAATTTGAATTTTAGATGTTATATAAATGGGTCGCCATGATGAGTATCATGGTGACCTATTTTTATGCGCTACATTTTGCGGGACAATTCAATGAGGAATCTTTATGATTAATTCAGTTTAAAAATTAATTTTGTCCTGATGCTTTTTAGATTTAGATTTAGTTGTCAGACGCTTCAAAAGCGTCTGACAACTAAATCTAAATCTGAAACCAAACTGAATTAACTAAAAAAGTCACCGTGCATACAGTAACGATAAAAGATATTGCTAAAGCTCTCAACCTCTCGACCTCAACGGTGTCGAGAGCATTGCGGGACAGCTACGAAATCAATGCTGAAACCAAGCGTTTGGTGCTGGAATATGCCGAAAAACACCACTATCACCCGAACCCCATTGCGTTGAGTTTGAAAGAGAACCGCAGTCGGGCTATTGGCGTTATTGTGCCCGAAATTGCGAATAATTTTTTTTCGGAGGCCATTAACGGTATCGAAGCCATTGCCTACAATCGGGGTTATCACGTTATCATCTCACAAAGCCATGAATCGTATGAGCGGGAAGTGGTGAATATTCGCCAAATAGTAGCGCGCCGAGTGGACGGGCTGCTGATTTCACTATCCGGTCACACGACCGATGTTTCACACCTAAAAGAATTGGTGGACAAAGGCTTGCCCATTGTCTTTTTTGACCGCGTTTCAGATGAAATAGATCGGCATAAAGTAGTTGCCGATAACTATCAAGGCGCATTTACGGCGGTAGAACATTTGATACAAACGGGTCGAAAGCGCATTGCTCTTATTGCCAGTTTGCCGTGGCTATCTATCACGCAAGAGCGGTTGGCGGGCTATAAAGCCGCTTTGACACAATATGACTTACCAATTGATGACAATCTGATTCGATATTGTGACTTTGGCATAAATGAACCCGAGGAAAAAATTAGAGAATTGCTCACCTTTCAACTCGATGCCCTTTTTATGGCGAGCGACCGTCTGGCACTCATTTGCCTTTCTATTTTGAAGAAATTAGGCATCAATGTGCCCAAAGATTTGGCTTTATTGGGTTTTACGAACATCAAAGTAGCGGATTTATTCTCCCCGCCACTGACTGTTGTTTCTCAACCGGCTTTTGAAATAGGGCATACGGCAGCTGATTTGCTTTTGGATTTGATTGAAAAAAAACAACGCGCCTTGCCTTTTCAAACAATCAAGTTACCCACCACGCTGATGGTTAGAGGCTCTACTCAGAATGAATAACCTGAATGCGGATACTTTCTGGAAAATGAACCTCAATTTTTACCTTGTGAAAAATAATGGGATGGAAATATTCGGCTTGTTTATACTGGGTTGTTTTGGTGGTTTCCTCTTTGGAATGGTGGGTATTGGTGGCAACGTACTGTATATTCCCATTTTTAGTTTTCTTTTGACCCGTTTGGGTTTTCACGATGAAGAATTGAGTCGGGCGATTATTGCCAACGCGCTTTTGATATTGGTTTTCACGGGTTCGGCAGTGAGTTGGAAGCAGTTTAGAGTGGGGAATTTTTTTTTACGTGAAATATTGCTCACCGCTTCGACGGGCGTTTTAGCGGCAGTAATACTGACAGGTATCATCAAATCGGGCGATTGGTACAATAAAAAGATGTTTGATATGGTATTTACCATGATGCTGTCCATAACTCTTTTCCGCCTTTTTACCGTAAAACCTAAGCAAAATACGCCTTCAAATAGCCTTTCAACAAGTATTTTGACTACTCCATTTTTATTAGTCGGTCTTTTTACGGGTAGCATGACTGCCCTCTCGGGTATGGGTGGCAGTATTGTGATGATTCCCCTTTTCACGGAATTTGTGGGTTTAGAGATGAAAAAAGCGCATTCTATTTCGGTGGGAGTGGTGCCGATTATGGCGTTGAGTATATCCATTTATTATTGTTTTGGACAGCCTAATATCCTGCCTTTGCCCGTGGCTCAAGTGGGATATTTGAATTTTAAGATGGCAGCACCTGTTATTATGGGCTCGATTTTGACTTCGCCTTTTGGAGTACAAGCGGCACACAGGGTAAAACCGATTACCCAGCGTCTTGTATTTGCGAGCATAGTAGGCATTGTTTTATTAAAAATGATATTAAATTTGGCGGGTGTTATTTAAAAATAAAAAACAAAATGAAAAAACTCTTTACAAATCTTACTTTTTGGGTTTTGACGGCTATTATTTGCGGTATTTTATTGGGTCATTATGCACCTGATATTGCCCTAAAGCAAGTTTTAGAGAATGATTTAAAAACCACATTTTTAGGACAAGAACTCAAATTAGGCAAGACAATTAGCGAGTTTTTAAGTGGTTTGTTTATTTCCACGGTTAAACTTTTCATCAATCCCATCATCTTTTTGACCATCACATTGGGCATTGTCCAAATGGGAGATTTGAAAAAAGTGGGTAAATTGGGAGCAAAAGCCCTGCTTTATTTTGAGGTGGTGACAACGGTTGCGCTCATCATTGGTATCGTGGTGGCTAATATCATTCGCCCCGGAGAAGGGGTAACTACTGAGGGGGTCAAAGGAGATATTTCAAAATACACACAAAGTGCGGCAGAGTTCAGTTGGTTGAAATTTTTACAAGATAATTCGACATTGCAAGTTTTGATTTTAGCGATTCTATTTGGCGTCATTATGTCAAAATATCAAGGTCGAAAACCTGTAATTGATGCGCTTTCAGTGGCTTCAAAATATATTTTCAAGGGTTTGCACCGTGTGATGTTGTTTGCACCGATTGGGGCTTTTGGCGGCATGGCTTTTACAATTGCTAAATATGGTATTAAAACGTTGCTCCCGTTGGCGAAGTTGATGGCAACCGTTTATACGACGATGGGCATATTCATTGCACTGGTTTTATGGGCTATTTTAAGGATGTATAAAATCAATCTGTGGGATTTTTTAAAATATATCCGCGAGGAATTACTGATAGTTTTAGGCACGTCGAGCTCAGAAGCGGCTTTGCCAAATTTGATGGAGAAGCTGGAAAAAATGGGTTGTTCTAAATCCGTTGTTGGTTTGGTCGTTCCTACGGGATATTCTTTTAATTTGGATGGTACGACGATTTATTTGTCCATGGCGGTTATTTTCTTAGCGCAAGTTTTTAATGTGCATTTAAGTGTCAGTCAAATGCTGACAATCATCGGTATTTTGATGGTGACATCGAAAGGGGCTGCGGGCGTGACCGGCAGTGGTTTTATCGTTTTAGCATCCACTTTATCGGCGGTAAAAGTGATACCGATTGAGGGTCTGGCGTTGTTATTGGGCGTTGACCGCTTTATGTCGGAAGCGCGCGCGATAACCAATTTTATCGGTAATGGCGTGGCGACTATCTGGTTAGCGAATAACGAAAAGGAATTTGACCGTCAAAAAATGGCGTACGCCTTTGGACACGTTGAGGAAACAGAGGATATTTTGATTGATAATTTGGGGTAGGATATTTTGGACCACGAATTTTTTTTTTGCCATAATTATGGGGTGCTTCGCACCGTATTTTTTTAGCCACGAATTGACGAATTTCACGAATTTTACCAATCTACGTGTTGACTTGTGTATTTTGGTCAACACGTAGATTGGTAAAATTCGTAAAATTCGTGGCTAAAAAAAACAAAGTGCGAAGCACTCTAAATTCTATTTCGTAGGCACTCTCTGCTATTTCAAATACCACTTCCTCACTATTCCCGACCCTTTTTTACCTTGTGGCGTATAGTCTTTGGATTGATTAGGCGAGTCTGCGCGCAAATCCGGAAACCATTTCCATAAAAAACCACCGCCCCACCACGGTTCTTTCCAAAAAACGGAAAACAAGGCATCGAGGGCGTTCGCCTGTGAATCTTCGTTGATGGCCATATTGCGACGGCGTTTTTCGATTTCCCAAGCGCGGAACGTACAGCTATCAATGGGCATGTAACCGAATTCGGTAAAGAGAACCTGTTTATTTTGTTTTTTGGAAAAATTGCGTAATTGGCTGAGGTGAGGTTCCCATGCTTTTTCAAGTTCGGATACTGAGGGGGTCGCTTTGGGGACTAATGAGAAATAGGCATCAACACCAATATAGTCCAAAGCGTCCCAAAAAGTGACTAAATCGTATTCGTCCCAGTTAGCAGCGTACACCAATTGACCTTTATATTCTTTCCTGATTTTGGCAATCAAGCTGCGCCAAAAAGCAGGACGTTTGACCACCGAAATTTTAAATTCAGTACCGATACACACCAATTTGACGTTGGTCGAATCGGCTATTCTGACAAAAGGCAAAACATATTTTTCGTAATCCTGTTCCCATTTTTCCCACTCGGCATCGTTGGCAAAATCAAGTCCGCCTGTCCAACCATTGCCCACAAATACCTGTGGTTTGAGCATGACATTCAAGCCCGCACGATGGGCAGAATCAATAGTGGTTATGACTCCTTCATACAATTCGCCCCAATGCTGTCGTCCCTTCCCTTCATATCGGACACTGGGTTCTCCTTGCCTCGTAAAACTATACGGCACAATGGCAATCCATTCCGCATTGACAGATTTTACCTCCACCATAGGTGCATTTTGGAAAGGTTCTCGCGGCGCAACAAAAGTTAAACCTTTGATTTTAGAGTGTGTTGCCAAACGAGAAGTGGCAATCTGACAGCCGGACTGCATCAGAAGCGTAAAAAAAGCACCAAACAGTAGAATCTTGTTTTTCATAAAAAGAGGATTTAAACATTTTTGACCTGTTGAATAATCCGTAATTGCTCAATAATATCCGTCAGCGAAATAATCGGTTCAGCATTTTTAGCAATGACTTCATAGATATTTTGAAATAAAATACCCCAATTGCCACGTTCTGTTTCAACACTACCGCGCACGGTCACACCATTGATTTCTGTATTTAAAATGCCTTTATATTGAGCGGTTTCATAGCCAAACTCAGCCCTGTCAGGCATAATACCGGCTTTTAAATGGTCTTCTTGAACATCAATACCATATTTAATAAAAGAACCTTTTGTGCCGTGAATGATATAACGCGGCGTTTCTTCACGCACCAATAAGCTGGAGCGCAAAGCCACTTTCAAACGACCATAATCGAAATGAATATTAAAGGCGTCATCCACTTCCGAGCCTTCCCGTTGGGAAAAAGTTTCGCCCCATATACTGAGGGGGGAACCAAAAAGTACAATTGTTTGGTCAATGATGTGTGCGCCCAAATCGTAGAGAATCCCACTCGTTGCACTGACCGTTTCTTTCCATTTTTTGGGGTTTAAAATGGGTTTAAAACGATTGTAATGGATTTCAAAATTCAATATTTCGCCCAATAAGCCGCCCTCGATCACCTTTTTAACAGTCATGAAATCACTGTCAAAACGGCGATTTTGGAATATAAACAGGTGTTTTCCCTGTTTTTCAGCAAGTGCAATCAAGTGTTGCGTTTCTTCGGGGGTAGCGGTCATGGGCTTTTCAACCAAGACGTGTTTGCCCCTTAAAAGGCATTTTTGACTATATTCGAAATGCGTATCATTGGGCGAACAAATACTCACCAAGTCAATCTCAGAGTCAGCCAACACAGCGTCGAGACTTGTTGCCTTTTGTACTGAGGGGTAGGTGTCAGAAGGATTTTGGTTGTTCGTAACAATGGTTTTTAACCTAAAATTAGGGTTTGCTAAAAAAAAAGGGGCTTGTAAATACCGCCCCGATAAGCCAAACCCGATGATGGCAACTGTTATCATGTTTTTTTTATATGATTTGTTTTTTACAAAAATAGGTAATTTGTTATAAAGAACCAACTCTTCTAAATCTGATTAGAAACCGTTTACAAATTTTATTTGTATTCATCTGCTAAAGCATTTGTTTCCGCATCACTCAATTTATTGGAAGCAATAACAGTTCTGTAACGAAAAGTGATGGCTTGATTTGGCGCCAATTTCAAATTGGTAACATGTTTTCCATTAGAAAAAACGGATGAACCCAAAGGATTGGCAGCAAACAAACCATACCCCCGAGCGTGCCAGTAAGTAGGGTAGTTCAGGTTTTTAGGATGGTCAATAATGGAAATGGTAATATCTTCATTGCCGATTTTGCCTGAAAGGTTCATCCAACGACCCCGAGTACTCCAGACGGCTTCGCCTTCAATACCTTCACTGCTGCGATATTTGCCGGTAATATGCGTATTATCTAATTTGTCCACCTTGGTAACGATTCCATTGGCATCCACAAATTCATCGGCTTTATCAGAGGGGTGTTCTAATTCACGGGCTACGCGGATAGCAAAAAAGCCATCTTTGACATCTTTAAAAAGCACGGTATCGGTGGTTGCGGATAGGGTAGTGGTGCGGTCAATGATGCGGATGTCTCCTCTTATAATAAATGTGAAAGTCGTTATTTCTTTCAACACTGTTTTACCTTTACCATCTGCTACAATCCAATCGGCAGCAACGACCAATTCTCCTTTGGTTTTGCCGCTTTTGGCTTTCAGAATTTTGGTATTTTTGATTGTGCCATATTTTGAACGGTCTTTGATGGCGGTTGAATTGTTCCAAAAATCGAAACCATTAACGGATTCATAATTCATCCATTCGCCCACGTGGTGCGGGTGATCGACCCTTTCGCCTGCTCGAGTTGCCATCGGATAGCCGCGTGTGACAGCCGTTCCTTTTGCCGTATAAATCGGGAACAAAGTATGTTTTTTTAATAGCGTGTCGCTCGGAAATATGAAAGAGGTGAAAGGTTTGCTATTGGCTAAAACGTCCACTTTGCGCTCGTTTTTCTTGACTATTAAGGTCACTTTCTGAGCCGATAATCCTGCGTTCAATAATAAGAAAAAGGCTAAAAGAAGGGTGTAATTTTTCATTTTATGTCGGATTTTATACTAATTTTAACGATTGCCAAGTGACCAATTGCCAGCCTTTGCCTTTATTTTTGATGTAAACAACCGTATAACGCAAGTGCAAAATATTGGATTTACCATCAACCGGCGGCTGTGTGATATTGATGACGCCGTTTACAACGGCAGCTTTTTGATTGTTGTAGGGGCGAACAACTATCTCTTCCACATCTATTTTAGCATAAACACTTTTACCTTCTCGGATAGAGTTGATATAAGATGTTTTTGTATCTGATTTGCCATTGGAATGGACATAAAACAAATCATCCGCAAATACTTTTTCTAAAAAAGTGAAATTCTTATTGACTTGCGCCTCAAAACGCTGTCTTTCGAGCGACTCAACTTCAGCTTTTGCTTTATCATTTTTGGTTTGAGTGAAACCCAATTGGCTGATGGCTAATAAAAGAACGAATACAAGATATTTTTTCATCTTACCCTATTTATTTTTTGTTAAAAACGGATTTTCGATTCGATATACTGAGGGGTTGTTTTAAATTTCAACTTTCTGCATTTTAGGCACTAAAAAGTGCATGATACTCCAAGCAATCAAGTACAAAGATCCGCAAGCGAAAAACATGATATAATAGCCGGTTTGGATGCTTCCCAAGCCTTTATAATATTCAAATAAATATCCTGCACTTTTGGAGACAACGATACCGCCGATGCCGCCCGCAAAACCGCCAATACCCGTCACTGAACCCACTGTTCTCTTGGGGAACATATCACTCACGGTAGTGAAAATATTAGCACTCCAAGCTTGATGAGCGGCGGCGGCAAAACCAACGATAATAACAGCATACCACATATTGAATGTACCCGCGACTTGGGCAAAACCAACGGGTAAAGCGCAACAAGCATAAATAAACATGGATGTTTTACGCGCTTTGAAGACTTCCCAACCGTTTTTAATAAAATTCATCGGTAACCATCCCCCAAATATACTGCCTACGGTAGCTATGGTATAAACCAAGGCAACCGGCATAGCAATATCCGTTTTTGTTAATTGATACTGCGCTTTCAAAAAACTCGGCAACCAAAAAAGATAAAACCACCAAACGCCATCGGTCAAAAACTTGCCTGATGCAAAAGCCCATGTTTGTTTAAATTGGAGAAGTCTGAACCAACTCACATTATCCGTGGGAGCATCATCAGCAATCACCTCATCTTTGTCGCTGTGGATATAATCAAACTCAGCTTTCTTTAATCGTTTATGTTTAGAAGGGATTTCATACATAATAAACCAAAAGACCAACCACATTAAACCAATGGCACCGGTAATGATAAAAGCCCAACGCCACCCCCACATTTCGGCAATAAAAGGGACAGTGAGTGGTGCAACAATAGCGCCTACGTTGGTGCCGGAGTTGAAAATACCCGTTGTCAATGCTCGTTCTTTTTTGGGAAACCACTCTGCCGTTGTCTTGATTGCAGCGGGAAAGTTACCCGCTTCTGTAATGCCTAAAGCAGCTCGTGCCACAAAAAAACCGGCTGTACTATTAACCAAAGCATGACCCATAGCTGCCAAACTCCAAGTAATTAATGAGACGGCATAACCCATTTTTGTGCCTAAGGTGTCAATCAACCGCCCCGCACCCATCATGCCCACGGCATAAGAAACTTGGAATGCGACAGTGATATTGGCATAATCATTTTCAGTCCACTTAAATTCAGCGTCTAAGTATTCTTTTAAAAGACTAATAACAGCTCTATCAAGGTAGTTGATAGTAGTAGCGAAGAAAAGCAAGGAGCAGATTGTCCAGCGATATTTACCGATTTGGTTGTCCATTTTATTTGGTATTTTCGTTTTTTTAATTTTTCAAACTCTTTATGGTATCAATGCAAAAGCGAATTTTTTCTTCAATTTCTGCCGGTTTTGCCCCTTTTGGGAACAGTTTTGACCCCAGACCAACTGCTACAACGCCGGCATCGAACCAAGATTTGATACTTTCATAAGTAGGTTCAACCCCGCCTGTCGGTAATAATCTTGACCAAGGCATGGGACCCAAAGCGCCTTTCACAAAGTTGGGCCCTAAGCCATCGCCCGGAAAGAGTTTGACGATTTCGGCGCCCATTTCCTGTGCTTTCGATATTTCGGTCAAGGTGGCACAACCCGAAAACCAACCGATTTGGCGGCGATTACACACTCGGGCAACATCTTCATAAAACATCGGCGTTACCACAAAATCAGCCCCCATTTGGAGGTACATAGCCAATGTGCCGGTATCCACAATAGTGCCTACGCCTAAAGCCAATTCGGGTAATTCCTTACGGGCAAATTTCATCAATTCGGCATACACTTCATGGGCAAAGTCGCCTCTATTCGTCATTTCTACCGTTCTTGCCCCACCGTCGTAGCAAGCTTTTAGGAGCATTTTCGCCTTTTCAACATCACTTTCGTAAAATAAAGGCATCAAGCCCGTATCATATACTTTTTGATAGACTTCGTGTCTTTTAAATTTTGCCATTTCTATTTAGTTTTTGGTGTTTGGGTTTTAGTTTTTAGTGGCTAAACACTAAAAACCAAAAACTAAACACTTTAAAGATTATCTACTCACTTTACCACCTGTATTGCCACCCATCAAACTTTCAACTTCTGAAACAGAAACAAGGTTAAAGTCGCCCCTTACACTATGTTTCAAAGCCGCCGTTGCGGTCGCAAAATCAACGGCATACTGAGGGGTCGGTTTTTGCTTAGATAAACAATAAATCAAACCACCCATGAACGCATCTCCCGCGCCGATTCGATCCAAAATATCCGGAATATCGTATTCTCTCGATTCGAAAAGGGTTGTACCATTGTGCAAAAAGCCTTTGTAGGCGTTGTGCGTGGCGTGGTAAGCCTTTCGGGCAGTCATAGCGATATATTGAAGTTTTGGAAATGCACTAAATGTTTTTTCCATCACCTCCAAATAATCAGAGCCTTTAATGCCGAAATAAGTGTCAATCGTATCGCCATCGCCCAGCATCACATCACAGCCTTTCATCAATTCGGGCATAATATCAGCGGGTGTTTTACCGTATTTCCAAAGATTCGCGCGGTAATTCAAATCGCAAGAAACGGTAATGCCCGCTTTTTGGGCTGCTTGAATCGCTTCCAAAGTTGCATCCGCTGCCGATTGCGAAATAGCCGGCGTGATGCCCGACCAATGAAACCAAGTAGCCGTTTTGAACACAGCAGCCCAATCAATCATCCCTTTTTGTAGGCTTGCCATGCCGGAATTGGCTCGGTCATAAATCACTTTTGATGAACGATTACCCGCACCCATTTCAAGATAATATAAACCCAATCGGTCACCGCCATATACTGAGGAGGTGGTATCCACACCGTAACGCCGCACCTCGCCGAGTGCCGCGTGCCCCATTTCGTTAGTGGGAACGCGGGTAACATATTGCACCTTTGCGCCAAACTGAGCCAATGATACCGCTACATTCGCTTCCGAACCCCCAAACTGAACGTCCAATTGCCGCATCTGCAAGAGCCGTTCCTGATTCGGCGGCGTCAATCGGAGCATTATTTCACCAAAACATATATTCATATTCGTTTTCTAATAGGGCTTCACCCTATCTTGACATATTATGCCCTTTCAAGGCTGGTTATCAAAAAAAAATACAGCCCTGAAAGGGCGTAATTTACTAGGATAGGGCAACGCCCTATTGATCATATAAAATATATAAATCCCAAAATTTGGGTGAAAATTTGAAAAATTTTTCAAAACCGATAATTCATTGATAATCACATCCTTACGCGGGTTCAAAAACCCGCGTAAGGATGTTTCAGGCACTCATCGCATCCTCAAATTTTCATGGATTTGTATGGATAATTGCAGTTATGTTAAACTAACAATTTTATCTAAAAAAATAAACTCTATCTCACGGTTTCATCTCTTTATCTCCTTCGCCTAATTGCTTTAAATAATTGTCAGAACTGACTACCTTTTGATTCTGCAATTTTTCAAAACTATCTCTCGCACCACCGGCAGCACGCCCACCTTTTTGAGCCGCTTCGTGGTTGTCTTCATAGCCTTGTGCATCGGCTTTGACGGCGTTGAGTCTGGTGGCTTCCTCGCCGAGTGCCGTAAAAATCAGTTCTAAAGGCGTCATATGGTCGCGGAGATTTTCTCTTTCCAAGCCTTTTAACTTGCTGTGTTCCGAAGGTGTTAGCCCAAAAGTGGCTTTGGCAATTTCGGCGGTCAAAATTGAATATTCTTGTCCCTCTTTTACGCCCCGTTGTTTCCATTCATCCGTCAATTGTTTTCGAACTTCAATGGTCTGCAAACGGCGTTCAATCCATTCTTTGGGATACCCTTTGGCTTCATAAATACCTTTTAGGCGGTCAAAACCCAATTCAGGATTTTCAATTTCTTCAATATGTTCTTTCCCAAGTTGAGCGAGCCACAATTTAAAAGGTTCTGCCTTAGGTGAAGGGACTGACATCAAAAGCCTAAAGAAAGTCTCCGTATTAGCACAATCTGTTGTATATTTTTTACCATCGGATGCTACTAATTTCAGTGCGTTACATTTTGTAACGACCTCATGTGCACCTTCATTTAAAAGACGTTTTTTCAAAACACGCCAATAAACGGCTGGGTTTTTTGAATCGGTCAAAACCCCTATAACATCAATAATTGAAAACCACCATTCTCCTTGATGCCATTCTCGTCTAACTTTCTTCCCCTCAAAAAAAGATATTTTATTTTGTTGTTCCATAGTAATTCAATTTTAGAATATTTTAAAACAAAACTATGGAAAAAAAACAAGGTTTTAAAACAAAATTATTGAAAAAACAGTATCAAAATTTAAAATAATTCTGCGCATTGTTATAGCTGATATCTTGCACCAATTTGCCCAACCAATCAATATCATCCGGTAATTCACCGTTTTGAACATCTTCGCCAAAGAGATTACACAGCAAACGGCGGAAATACTCATGGCGAGGGAAAGACAAAAACGACCTTGAATCGGTCAACATACCAATAAAACAACTTAAAACACCCATATTAGAGAGTGTATTGAGTTGTTTAGTCATGCCGTCTTTTTGGTCTAAAAACCACCAACCACTACCCCACTGCATTTTACCGCGCACCGAACCATCTTGAAAATTGCCAATCATCGTGGCAAACACCTCATTATCCGCCGGATTGAGGTTATAAATAATGGTTTTCGCCAATTTATTTTCACCATCCAAACGGTCAAAAAAGCGAGACATAGCAACGGCAATCGAAAAATCACCTATCGAATCCACGCCAATATCTTTACCCAACTCGCGCAAAAAACGGCTGTTGTTATTCCTCAAAGCACCTAAATGAAATTGCTGTGTCCAACCTTTTTCCCAATCCCACACGGCAAATTGGTACAACATAGCCGATTTGAATGCCAAAATTTCACTTGCCGTGGCTTTTTTACCGTCCAAAATCTTTGAAAATATCATGCGGACATCCCCCTCAGTATAGTCGGCGGCATACATGGTTTCAAGCCCGTGATCAGAGATTTGACAACCCATTGTATCAAAATAATCATGACGACTTTTTAATGCCGCCAGGTAATCATCGTAGTTGGTGATGGTTTGATTGACCACCCCTTCTAACCGATGAACGTAAGCCCTGAATACCTCATCACTGTCTATACCCATTGCCACATCGGGGCGATAAGCGGGTAAAATCTTAACACCAAATGGGTTTTTACGTATAAAATCATGGTGTTCTAATGTGTCGCAAGGATCGTCAGTGGTGCAAACCACTTTGACATTATTATGTTTCAATAATTCCTGCGTCGTGAAGTATTTGAGTTTTTCGTTACATTCATCATATACAGCGCCGGCATTGTCGCCATTGAGTAATACGTTAATGCCAAAAGGATTTTTTAACTCCAAATGCGACCAATGATACAGAGGGTTGCGCATGGTGTAAGGCACACACTCTGCCCAACGACGAAATTTTTCGCGGTCGTCGGCATTGCCGGTGATGTATTTTTCGTTGACACCCAAGGTTCGCATGGCTCGCCATTTATAGTGGTCGCCTTTGAGCCAAATTTCCGTCATGTTTTTGAATTGCTTGTTTTGGGCAATTTCATCGGGCGGCAAATGGCAGTGGTAATCAATAATCGGCATGGGCTTCGCAAACTCGTGATAAAGCGTGCGCGCTGTTTTAGAATGTAGTAGAAAATTATCCGTTAAAAAAGAAGACTTATTAGATGTTGATATCATTGCCTAAATAGTTCGTTTTCAGTAATTTTATACGGTAAAAATTATTATTCTCTAAAGATAATTTTATAAATAGTAAAATATCCAAACAAATGTCGGAATATCTACTCTTTTATTATACTGAAAAAAAGTCGTTTTATAATACTTTTTTGACTAAGGATACTGAAGGGGGGTAATTAAATCATTATTTGAGGGTTTTCATGGAGTGTTTCAAAGACGCCTCCGGTCAACATTTTATTTAAATAACCGACTACGGCATTCTTAAACCCATCTAAAAGGCTTAAATCCGTATGCCAAAAATTTTGATTTTTTAGAACTGCTGAAACTAATTCTTCCACTGAATGCCGTTGCCATAAATCGTAAAAATAATTTGCTTTATCATCTTGAATGGCATAATCGCTGCCTTTTGAATGACCATAATACACCCCATTTTCAAGTTTAACCGCTTTCATAAAAAGCAAATAAGCCGCAAAACCCAGTGCAAAATGGCTGGGCACGGTCTTTTGCGTTTTATAAAAATGAAGCAAAGTAGGGATATTGCGCATCGCCATTTTTGAGGTATAATTCATGGTAATACTCAACCAACGGTGCTCAAGAAATGGGTTGCGAAAGCGGTCTAAAACCTGTTTCCCAAATAATTCGGCAACTTCCAAATCCATTTTATAAGGAATCCCCAAAGCCAATTCTGAAAGCATCAAACGGCTGATATAACCTTCCATCACCTCGCTTTTCATGGCGTCTTTTACCAATGAAAAACCGCTTAAATACGCCAAACCGCAGCTTAAAGTATGCGTGCCGTTCAATAAACGCAGCTTCAATTCGCTATACAAATCAATATTCGGTTCGATGATAACACCCTCGTGTACTTGATGAAATGACAGCACTGATTTCACTTTTTCATCGCCTTTTATCGCCCATAAAAGATAAGATTCGGACATGGTCATCAAATTATCTTCGTAGCCGATCCCCTCAGTAATTGCGGCTTTTGTGGCGGCATCGGGCTTGCCTGGCACAATTCTATCCACCAACGAATTACAAATCGTGTTATGGTTTTCAAGCCAATCAATAAAAGGTGATTCAAGGGCATTCAAATGCGCCAATTCAAATAAAATATGCTCTAATTTTTTACCATTATCCGTAATTAATTCCGTTGGTACAATCACCAAACCCTTCGTTTTATCGCCATTAAAAACCTTAAAACGCTCGTATAAAAATGCCAATAACTTGCCCGGAAAGGACACTGGAGGCGATTGTTTTATATCATCTTGAACCAATTGAATGCCGACTTCGGTGGTATTCGAAATCACGAGTTGCATATCGGGATTAGCCGCACAAGCGAGTACATCCGCCCATTGACTTTTAGCAGAAAGGACTCTGCTGATAGCCGAACAAACGATATTTTGTTCGATTAAATCCCCATTTTCAAAACCCCTTATACCCAATGTATATAAGCCATCTTGTTGGTCAAAAGCCGTAGAATCACCACCATCTGTGGATTTCACAACCACAATACGGCCGTTAAAAATGCCTTGACGATTCGCTTTGTCAATCAAAAAATCGGGTAACCCCCTCAGTAAAACGCCCGTTCCGAATTGTAAAACACGCTCAGGCAAAGAGGTAACGCCTTGTGTAATTATTTGTTTGTCAGTACAATAATTTCTATTTAAAATAGCCATTTGAATATTAAAATGTTTGATAACTCAAAACCCTTATTCTGAGTGGTTTCAATTGTTCATTCAATTTTCACCACTCAGTATAAAGGCTATATTAAAATTTTATCTCACTAGCAATTCAAGACCCGTGCCACCGCTCGAAGCGGTGGCACGGATAACCATATCATTTCGCTTGCATCAAAAGCCATTTTGCAAGGTCTTTTGAAGCTTTAAAATTATCATAACCCAATTCAATCGGCACTTTGCGACCGTCCACATATTCATTGTACAACCACGGGTCACCAATGACGAAAACACTTCCTTTACCATATTTTGCAGTTGCAATTATTACATCACCAGCAGCAGAAACAGAAGCCATTGCAGGGGATTTTAGGGATAAAACCGACAATTCTTTCACAAATAATTTACGAGCCATTTTAAAAATAGGATGATTGGCAGGAATCATAACGGCACCATCTGGGTAGTTATCATTTTTAACCATATTCCTACTTTTATTCGTGAATTCTATCCCAAATTCTTTAGAAGCTGTTTGAGTTAAATTAATCTGACGACTCTTCGGATATTAGCGATAATCAAGAATGCGTTAGCGTTTTCAGGTTTTCGTTCATAATCCTTTGAGCAACGTCTATTATTAAGCGTCCAAGCAATGGTTCTTTCAACAATCCATCGTTTTTCATGAATAGTAACTTTTCCTTTTTGAGCAATCGGGATTTT
>JANPGW010000094.1:0-14117 GCA_031424115.1 Saprospiraceae bacterium
TTCTTTCAACAACTGGGTGGAGTTACCTTGAAAAATACAGTTCCTCACCTCTTGCCGATTTAAAGGCGTGCCACCAGTATTAATTCTATCAAATAATTCATAAACCACTTCAATGGGAACTGAGGGCTTAATTATAAATAATAAGATATTTTTATCTTCTATACGAGCTTGATAGCCACTTGGTAAGTCTTTAAATTTTTTATTATTTATACCAGTAAGTGCTTTTAATCCTGTTAAAGCAAATTGTCCATTGACAAATTGATGTAAAGTTGTCGTGCGTTGTAAACCATCAATAATAATATAACGGCTATCTACTTGTTGATTGACATAAAAAGGTGGTAGTGGAAAACTTAAAAGTATAGACTCAATAAAACGACTTTTTTGTTCGGGTTTCCAAACCAAATTGCGTTGGTATTCAGGGTCAATTATTAATCGTTGTTGGTCATAAAGGCGCATAAACTGATAAATTGACATTGGTTTCTCTTGAATATCAATATCATTCTTCGTTGGGTCATAAGGATAGGGTTTTACCAAATCACCTTTATCTTGCTCAATAGTCTGGTCATCTCGTTCAATTATTTCTTCATTGATTGAACTGTCATTATATTGTTGAGTATAATCTAACATTGAGTTTCTTTTAGTTAGCAAATTTAGTCTTTTTTGACAAATTACGTATATTTTATAGATTCTTAGCCGCCATCAAAAAAGGATGATTCGGGTCAAAAGCACTCACAATATGCTTATTTTTGACATCCGTTTCAATTAATCCGTCTCTTAATCGGATAATCCTGTGGGCATGTTCAGCAATGTCGGGTTCATGGGTGACAATAATAACCGTATTTCCGGCTTTATGTATTTCCTCAAAAATACCCATAATCTCCACGGAAGTTTTTGTGTCCAAATTACCCGTAGGCTCATCAGCCAGAATAATTGCCGGGTCATTCACAAGAGCCCGTGCAATGGCTACCCGTTGGCGTTGACCGCCCGACAGTTCGTTGGGTTTGTGCGTCATACGGTCTTTTAATCCCACTGCTTCCATCGCTCTTTCGGCTCTTTCTATGCGTTCTGTTTGTTTCATACCGGCATAAACCAATGGCAAAGCCACGTTTTCAAGCGAAGACATTCTCGGTAAGAGATTAAATGTTTGAAACACAAATCCAATTTGCTTGTTTCTTACTTCCGCAAGTTCTGAATCGGTCATTTCGCTCACATCAATGCCATTTAGCATATATTGACCGCTTGAAGGAGTATCCAAACACCCCAAAAGATTCATTAAAGTGGATTTGCCGGAACCTGAAGGACCCATCAAAGCGACATACTCATTTTTAAAAATCTGCATTGTCACCGATTTCAGGGCATTGATGACATCCAAACCCATAATGTAGGTTTTTCTTAAATCTTTAATATCAATTATTGGTTCCATATAAGCGTTTTTATTTATAAATCTATCACTTTAGGCACTTTAAAATGTGCCTTGTTGTGGTCAGGCGCATTTTTGAGAGCATCGCTTTGTGACAGTTGATTTTTCACAATATCTTCTCTTAACACATTGAAATCTTCATTGATATAGACTAAAGGTTCGACCCCCTCAGTATCCAACTCTTCCAATTTATCAACCATTTTGAGAATATCCGTCAAACTGCCTTGCAGTTTTTGCCGTTCGCTGTCGGTTAATTCCAAGCGTGCCAAATTTTCTAATTTCAAAATTAAATTTCTATCTACTTCCATATCAATTTATTAGATGATTAAGTTTAAAATAAGGATGAATACTCTTAAAACACCGATTTCAGCATTTCAAATATCACTTTTTATATTTGGATAAGTGCCCAAGTGAGTTTCGCGAGTACCTTTTTTTCTATCTTCAAAATATTTTTTTAAAGCAAAACGGCTCGAAGCAAAAGCAATTTCGCGCCAAGGAATCTCTTCTTCGGTGAATAATTGTATATCAATACTTTCATCGGTCAGAAAATAATTCAAATCTATCAATTCTACCAAAAAATGTAAGTGTACCTGATTGACCGGCAATACATTATAAACGGTATGTAAACCTAAAACTTTGACATTACCTCCCGTTTCTTCAACCATTTCACGAACGGCGCCTTCTTCAACCGTTTCATCGTTTTCCATGAATCCGCCCGGGATATTCCACAAGCCGTATTGAGGCTCAATACCGCGTTTACAAAGCATGACTTTATCTTTCCAAATCGGCAAACAACCGACTATGACGTGTGGATTTTGGTAATGAATGGTGCTGCAGACATCACAATAATAACGCGGAATATGCTCGCCGGGTATTTCACCGTGCTTGACCTGATTGCCACAATTTGAACAAAATTTCATATATATTTTTTATATTTTTCAAAACGAATTTTTCAAAAAAGCGCTAATATATCTTCGGGCGTATCTATCCCTTTTGTTTCAATATCTGTTATTGCCACACCGATAGCAAAGCCATTTTCAATCCAACGCAACTGTTCTAACGATTCTAATTGTTCCAAACGACTGGGTTTTAGTGCCGCTAATTCTTTCAAAATATCTGATTTATAGGCATATAAACCAATATGTTTAAATAATTCTCCTTTTGAAAGCCATTCTGAGGGAGGTGTATGCCGAAGATAAGGGATAGGACTTCTACTGAAATAAATCGCTTTCCCTTTTTCGGTAAAAATGGCTTTTACTACGTTTGGATTGTTAACAAAATCCGCATTATCAATACATTTTACAAGGGTTGAAATCATAAATTCGCCTTTTTTCAATACTTCAACTACCTTATCAATCTGACTGGGGTCTATAAATGGTTCGTCGCCCTGAATGTTGACGACTATATCAAAAAAATCCCCCCAACGTTCAGAAGGAGTTATTAAAGCTTGCATCGCTTCTGTATTCAGGCGATGAATGACTTCCGCACATCTATCCGTGCCACTTTGGTGATGGGAAGAAGTCATCAACACCTCCCCACCAAACGATTCGACATGATTAAAAATGCGTTCATCATCCGTTGCCACCACTACTTTCGACAGGCTTTTCGCCTTCAAAGCTTGTTCATAAACCCGCTGTATCATGGTTTTACCGTTGATTTCAACCATCGGCTTACCGGGGAAACGAGTGGAGGCAAATCTGGCAGGAATGACACCTAAAACTCTCAAATTGTATAAATTTTTTGCTTGTATTTTAAAAAGAAGTAAATTTGTCCAAATTTATTTCAAAAACATTTTCACTATGAACACTTTAATCTCTATCAAGCGGATAAATATTCGCTTTTCTTCTATGTTGAATAACCTTAAATCATGCCAATGGGCTAAGAGTTTGTGCTTTATAGGGGTTCTTTTTTTGCCAGTAATCGTGAAGGCATCCACCAGTGATTCAACTAAATATTTGACGCTGAAAGATACGCTTTTTATCTCCCTCGATGATAAATCCAACGAAAAAATATTCGAACATAAAATTCAAAAGGGGCAGACTTTGTATTCGCTCGCTCGATTTTATGGCTTAAATGAGGAGGAATTGTATCCCTATAATCCCAATCTGAAAAGCAATGTGGTCGGTATTGGCCAAATCATAAAATTACCTATACCGAATGCGGCTATCAAACGTTTTAAAGGTGACAATTTCAAAAGGTGGAAATATGCCCCAATTGCTTTCAAGGTTAAAAAAGGCGATAATTTATATAAAATAGCCAAAACTCTTTTTCACATGCCGATTGACAGCGTCGTGAAATGGAACAATTTATCCAATCAAACCATTTCGCCGGGGCAAATTTTGCACGTGGGTTGGATGAGTCTTGACGGTGTTCCTGATACTATCCGCAACTTGCGCAAAAGTACAATTGATCTGAAAAAGAAAGAATTAGAAGATAAATTTAAAAGTCAAAAAAAATCAATCGAACAAAAAGGTGCCGCTTTTTGGCAGAAAAAAGGCAATCCTAATACTCATTATTATTGTCTGCACAGAACTGCCAAAGTCGGTTCAATCATTTCCATTACCAATGGCATGAATTTTAAAACTATTTACGCAAAAGTGATTGGAAAAATTCCCCAAAATGCTTTTGGGGATGAGGTAATAGCAATCGTTTCTCCTTCAGTTGCCAAACAATTAGGGGCGAAAGACGAGCGTTTTTTTGTGAAAATAAAGTTTGTCGAGTGATAATTATATCTTTATTACTCCCCCTCAGTATAAAGATATAATTTTGCAGCATTTTTTAAAATTAAAACCATTTTATGAATATTAAAAATAATATACTCCAGACCATTGGGAATACGCCCCTTGTGAAAATCAATAAAATTACTGCGGATTTACCTTGTCTGGTGCTTGGAAAAGTTGAGACTTTTAATCCCGGTCATTCCATCAAAGACAGAATGGCGGTCAAAATGCTGGAGGATGCGGAAAAAGCCGGCAGAATCAGCCCCGGTGGAACAATTATAGAGTGTACTTCCGGCAATACCGGTATGGGTTTGGCAATCGCTGCAACAGTGAAAGGTTATCGGTGTATTTTCACTACGAGTGATAAACAATCGAAAGAAAAAATTGATTTGTTGAAAGCATTCGGTGCCGAGGTAATTGTCTGCCCAACTAATGTAGAACCTGAAGACCCGCGCTCTTACTATTCCGTTGCGGAAAGGCTTTCCAAGGAAATTCCGAATTCTTGCTGGATGAATCAATATGATAATTTGAGCAACCGTGTTGCGCATTATGAAACCACAGGACCGGAAATTTGGGAGCAAACCGATGGTAAAATAACGCATTTGGTCGTCGGGGTTGGTACGGGAGGAACGGTTTCCGGCATCGCTAAATATCTAAAAGAACGCAATGCGAATATCAAAATATGGGGTATCGATACGTACGGGTCAGTTTTTAAAAAATATAAAGAAACCGGCATATTTGACCCTAACGAAATTTATCCCTATATCACAGAAGGCATTGGCGAAGATATTTTGCCTAAAAATGTTGATTTTGACCTCATTGATGCTTTCGAAAAAGTCAGCGATAAAGATGGTGCCGTGATGGCAAGGCGTCTGGCGCGTGAGGAAGGCATTTTATTGGGTTATTCGGCCGGTTCTGCTATGGCAGGCGTCATGCAACTCAAAGACCATTTTACCAAAGCCGATATCGTTGTAGTCGTTTTCCATGACCATGGCAGCCGCTACATTGGAAAAGTATTCAACGACGATTGGATGCGTGAAAGAGGTTTTTTGGAAGATGAAATGAAAGTCAAAGATGTTATAGCGAGAAAAACGAATAAAACTTTTCATTTTGTCACCCCTTCACAGACTGTCCGAGAAGCGTTCGACATGATGAAAAAACTCGATATATCGCAAATGCCGGTCATGAATGATAATGACGTCGTCGGTTCAATTAGCGAAAATGCCGTTTTGACTTATTTGCTGGAAAATCCGATGAAACACACTGAAAACAAAGTGGAAGAAATCATGGATGCCCCCTTCCCTATCGTACAGGAAGATTTGCCGGTCAAGCAGTTGAATCGCTATATTTCAAAGAAAATTCCGGCGGTGATGATGAAAGATAAAGCCGGCTCAATGCATATTTTAACCAAATATGACATTATTCAGGCGGTTTGATTAATTAGGAATTAGGAATCTGAAATCTGAAATTTTACACGAATGGCACTAACTGAGTTTAGTGCCATTTGTGTAAAATTCGCTTAATTCGTGTAAATTTCTATCATTTTATCATATATTTTCGAATTAAATCTATAATCCAACTATAAATCAGTGCTTTGGGCATCCGTTTTTTCATTTTATCAAAAAAAATAATTAAATTTAACCCATTGTGAATATATTTGATAAAACAAGACTTGAATAATACACTTACAATATACATTAAACAGCATTATGCCTACAGAAAACCTAAAAGATCAATCGAAAAGGCTCATCAGTGAAGATAATTTAGAGGAAGTTTTCAATCTGTTACGCCCTTGTTTTCCGAGTGAATCGATGGAAAACAAAGCGGTTATTATCCAAAGCAGCAATTGGAAACGCATTCAGGATGAAACACTTTTGGGTATTTTGACGGCGGAACAATTCAATGTCGAAAAAAATAAAATCCGCTCTATCCTCCTCACTATTATTGACAGATTGCCGGATGTTGACTATGAAAAAGATTTGAGCTCATTGGAAATGAACGATATTGGCGTCATTTCTCTCGTCAATTGCGATCGCGTTTCGCCATTCAACTCTTTCAAAACCTTCTTCAAAGGACACCAAAAGCTCCCGTTTCAGTTTTATTTTATCATTGGTTGCCCACACCAAGAACCCGATAGTTTCGCCGAAAGATTGGTGTATGAAGTCATTGAAGACGTGTTGGTGGGCGAAGAAAGCGCAATTGATTTTGTGCGCGGCAAAGAGCTTATTCAAGGCATTGAAGTGGAAAGAGTGGATATTCCACTACTGCCGATGGGCATGGATGCCGATAAAAGCCAATTGAAATTCAAAAAAGAATTTGGTAAACGGCTCGCGCGTTTCAATATGACGGACGTTTCGCTCGAAGATTTTGTGTCAGCCAAAGCGGCGCAATTGCCCTACAATTATTTCACATTCATCTATCAGATTGAAGCCGATGATTGGGACGATACAACTGCCACCTACTTGCAATGGATTATTGAAACGTTTAAGAAAAATCAAGCCCATCAACCAACTTTCCTATTTTATTTTGTGGTGAATATGGAAAATGCCCATGTACAACTTCGAGAAGGGGTGATGTCGGAATTGCAAAAAATCACTGCCCCAAATCTTGACGCTTGTACGATACTTGATAATTTAATGCCTGTACAATCCGATGATGTGTGCCGATGGATTCGCTCGTATGGTGAACGCAGCCAAGCAAAAATTGATGCTGTTGTGAAAAAATTCAGTGGCAGTCTCGCCCTACAAGGAAAATTGAAAGCCGATGGCACTATGGATATGACAGATGTAGAACAATTTCAGGAAAAAATATATATTAATTATATCACCAAGGGGAAATGATGAATGATAAATGATGAATTTGACATAGCATCATTCATCATTTATCATTCATTATTCATAATTTAAAAAATCATGAGTTTCAAACTATACGGAAAAACAGGACAATCAGTATTACCGGAATTTCAAAGCAACCCAAAATTGAATGACCCCGCGCTGTATATCCCTTCGGATGCGCTGGTGGATGCCGTCAATGTTGCCCTCACGCTGGGTCAACCACTTTTACTGACCGGCGAGCCAGGGACAGGCAAAACGCAATTAGCGTATCACATCGCCCACTATTTCGGTATGGGAAGCCCTTTGGTTTTCACCGCTCAGACGTCCTCAACGGCGATGGATTTGTTCTATAAATATGATGCGCTCGGACATTTTCAATACAACCAGAACAGTAAAGACCCCCTCAGTATAGAGGAATTGGAAAACCGTTTTATCCGATACAATGCGCTTGGGGAGGCGATTCGCACCCAAAAACGAGCCGTTGTGTTGATTGACGAAATTGATAAAGCCCCGCGTGATTTGCCCAATGACGTGCTATTTGCGATTGAAAAACTCAAATTCAGAGTACCTGAATTGGATAAATCGTATGAAAGTGTGCCAAACTTGAGACCCATTATCGTTCTGACAAGCAACTCTGAGAAAAATTTACCGGATGCATTCTTGCGCAGGGTCATTTATTATCATATTCCTTTTCCGACGCCGGAGGATTTGCTGAAAATATTGAATACTAAAACCGAAGGGATTGCAGCAGATGATTTGGCAAAAGCCATTGCCCATTTCAGTGACATCCGCGATATGAAACTTAAAAAATCACCCGCAACGGCTGAATTGATTTTTTGGGTGTTGTTGTTGCAAAAAGTCGGTTTTCCAATGTCAAAAATAGGCGGCACATTAATGGATGCTGAAAAGGAATCCTTGAAAATATCGTATTCCGTTTTGGCTAAAAACAAAGAAGATTTGCAGAGTTTGAAGGATAATTTGTAAACATATATGCACCACAATCCACAAGTTTATCGCATTATTACTAACCTGCTCACTGCGTGGGAAAAGGAAGGCTATGCCTTGGGCATTGAAACGCAACTGCAACTTCGAGAACTCACGCAAAAGTTACCGGAGGATATTGAGATAAAAAACCTCAAAACACTACTTGCGCCGCTATTTACGAACAACCGCGACGAACAAGAGTTGTTTTACGAGATTTTTGATAAAAGCCTCAAAGAAAATGAGCAGTTTTTTACTGAAAGTGCTACTGAACCGCTACCCAAGACGCTCATTGCCCCCCCCTCAGTAGGACGCAGATTGTGGCAGGAATGGCGCGATGAAATTGTCGTGGGTCTGGCTATCTTAGCCGCTATATGGCTGTTAAAAAATGTTTTAACCCCCAAACCCAATCCGCCCAAAGAAGACGTTTTTATCCCTGTGATGGTCAATTTACAGGTAAAAGAGGAACATCGGATGTGTATTGACAGCACCAATTTTATTGAAGATGCCATTAGATACGTCCAAAAAATAACCATTTCGGATACCAATTTTTTCTATTCTGTAAAGTCCATTGATAAAATCACGCCCGATTCGGCGATAAAACATATTCAACTTAGAACGTATCTCCAAGACGGCAAAGCCTGCATTTACTACAAGGGCATTTCTGAAGGACAAGATACTGTTCGGTATCGCATTTGTTTAAATAATAAAGATTCATGTACAGTTGCCAATTATGTTTTTAATTCATATTCACCCAGTAAAGGGCGCGAAAATCCTCTTCTTGTTGATACGCTTTCTTTCAAGGAGTACAACCACAACCCCGACATTGCCACTTTGATCCCGACTGAAACATGGCGTTGGGGCTGGAAATATGGCAATTGGGATTGGACGAAAATTTTCATTTTTTTAGGCTTAATTGTGGTTGTTTTAGCATTGGGCAAATGGCTCAATCGGCGCAAACAATTGATTTTCAAAGACTTAAAAGGCAATGATAAAGCGCCATATGCTTGGACAATAAAAATAGACGGGGCGAATAAAATTGGGTTGAATGATGTTTTTTACAGCGCCTCCAACCAGTTGCGCCGCCGGTCTGACAATGAATTTATGCGGTTTGATGTGCCTCGAACGGTCAAAGCCACCATCAAACAAGCCGGCAGGGTAAGTTTTCAATATCGCCAATTGACCCAATCCAACGAATATTTGTTGCTCATTGATATGCCTTCGGCAGCCAACCATCAGGCACAATTGTTCAACTTCTTGAGCAAAGCCTTGATTGACAATGAGGTGTTAGTTGAACGCTTTTTTTACGATGGCGACATTCGTTTGTGTTGGAATGAAACGCATAAAAGAGGTATTTCACTCAAAGAATTACAGCACCATTATGCCGAACATCGGCTGATAATCATCGGTTCGGGACATAGTTTTCTTAGCTCAATCAATGGCAAATTGGCAAAATGGACCACCATTTTTGACCATTGGCGTGTCAAAGCCATGTTTTCTACTCGCCCAGCGTCTGAATGGGACGTGAGAGAGGCTCAATTGGCTCAAAAATTCCGCATTTTACCCGCTTCGCTTAAAGGCATCGGCGAATTAGTGGAAACCATCGAAGCCGTTGAAGCCAAAGATTACCGCCTTTGGAAAACAGTCAAAGACCCCTTGGCTCAACCGCTTCGACTGCCGGAAACCCTCAATGATGAAGAGTTGATGTCAGTTTTAAAAGCTGAATATATGCGGTACAACAACCGACAACCCGACGACCGTCTGGTACAATGGATTGCTGCGTGTGCCGTATATCCAACGTTGCATTGGGATTTGACTTTGGCATTAGTGCCACCCGCCCTCCAAAGGGGGGAGTTGGATTCTGCAAAAAACCGAGAACTTCCGTTATCAAACGGGGAAAAAATCCCCCCTTTGGGGGGCGGGGGGGCTTCCCTTGACGACCTTTTTACCCTTAATCGTCTATCATGGTTTGTTGACGGTAAAATACCCGAATCAGCCCGCAAAATTTTGCTCAAGTGGCTCGCTGAAACACACCCCTCAGTATTGGAAAACACCCGGCGTCAATTGAGCGATATTTTGAAAAATTGTCAGCCACCGAGCGATTCGATTGCTTTTGAAGATTATCGTCTGCAAATGGTGATAAATGAACTGCACCTCAAGCCTAACCCACGACAACGCAAATCCTTAGAAACCGAATTTGAAAAACTCTTAGCACTCGACGCCGAGCAAGATTTCCTCGTGGCGGAGTATCTCAACCGACCACAAACACCGTTGGATTTTGTTGTGCCCGAAAATTTAAGAAAATATGTCCGAGTAGAAGAGAAAAACCGCTTGCCCAAAAAGCCGCAATGGATGTGGCAAGTGCCCTCGTTGTTGTTGTCTGCCGGATTGTTGTATAGTTTTAACCCTAAAATCACCGTTTGTGAAGGCACTTCCAGTTTTCATAAAGGCAAGTATTATTGCTTGAAAACACCGCAAGATTCGCTCACTTTTTATGAGCAATATTTATGTGATAATGTTGAAACCGGCGTTGAAGTTCGCTTGATTGAGTTATATGACAAATTGATTAAAGAGGCACAGGATAGTTTGAATGACAAATCAGTGAGGCAAAACAATTATGAACAAATGGTTGTACAGTTTCAAGCGCAAAAGGACAGTACTATTCGCCTGTTTGCCGAAAAAGGCTATCCACAAAATGCCTCCATAGAGCAAGCCACATTAGAAGAATGTTTTAAACTCATTCGTAACCACAACTTAGACTCGGCTTCGTTTTATAGAAATTTACCCATTGCCTACTGGAATGCCGGCGTGTTACATTATAATAAATCGTTTAAAATACCTATCGGTACCAATCCTAAATTACGAGGCTTGTATCAAAAAGCACAGTGGGATAGTGCGTGCATTTTTTTCAATAAATTGGACAAATGGGCATGGCGGGATAGTGTTTTAAGGCTCGATGAAGTTGCGCTCTTAAGTAAAATATGCGTTAGAGACATTCAACAATCCCCCACCCCCAATCCCCCATCCCAATTTAAAGACAGCGATTTTGAGCCCTACCAAACGCGCAAGCTCTATGGCTACCGCAACAGCCGTACCAAAGCAGACGTGATACCCCCTCAGTATCAAAACGCTTTGCCGTTCTCGGAAGGTTTAGCCGCCATCAAAAAAGGGGGCAAATGGGGCTTTATTGACTATTTTGGCAATGAAGTGATACCCTCCCGAGAAATCGGGACAGGCTCTCAGTATGACAATGTTTTGCAAAGTTTCAAAGGCGGAAAAGCGAAGGTTCAAGTGGGAAAAGAGCAATTTTTTATTGATAAAAAAGGGAGAAGAATACCTGAACTCGTACTGCCTCAACAGCCGCCTGTCAATCCTCAGAAATTACCGAATGCAACAAATGGAGCAGCCCAAAACGCCCCTTCCAATTCTCAACCCCCAATCCTCAACCCCAATCAAGCCCCCAATCCCCAATCCTCAACCCCCAACCCTCTTATGCCCGAAATGATACCCGTTGAAGGTGGTACTTTCGAGATGGGTTGCGACGAAAAACGAGATGGCAACTGCCAAGAAGACGAAAAACCCCTCCACAAAGTGACATTAAGCAGTTACGCCATTGGTAAATATGAAGTAACCAATGAAGAGTTCGCCGCTTTTCTGAATGACTATGGCTTGACTACTCGAAAAGGCAGTAAAGACGTATTGATTGAGGAAAATGACTGGGGCATTGCCTTCCGCAGTAAAGGAGATATTACAACAGCCTATTATGAACCGCAAAAAGGCTACGAAAAATTTCCGGTCGTGAATGTCACTTGGTACGGGGCAGTGGCTTATTGCGAATGGCTGAGCCAAAAAACGGGTAAAAACTACCGCTTGCCGACTGAGGCAGAATGGGAATTTGCGGCAAGAGGCGGCAATAAATCCAGACAATATCCATACAGCGGCTCTAACACTCTTGGCGATGTGGCCTGGTCTATGTCAAATTCGGGAAGGAGAACGCATACCGTCGGCACCAAAAGCGCTAATGAATTGGGTATTCATGATATGAGTGGCAATGTTTGGGAGTGGTGCATTGATTGGTTTGATCAAAATTATTATAAAAACAGTCCGGCGCAAAATCCGAAAGGGGCGGAAAAAGGAGTCCTTTTCGTGGTTCGAGGCGGGTCTTGGTACTATGAATATAATGATTGCCGAGTTTCTAACCGAGCCAATTACAATCCAAACTATATGTTCAATGATATTGGATTTCGTTGTGTAAGAATCAATTAGGGTTGTACTCGATTGCTTTCTCGCGCGAGCAACATATGACCCTTTGTCGTTTTTTCTAAGCCGCTTTAGAAGATGTAGATTCGGGTGTCAAAATATTTTCGATAGATGATATTTGTTGAGCGATTTCCAGTCGCTGTTGCTCAGAACAGTTGACTTGACCCAGTTTCTCATTAAAATGTTTAAACTAAGTTGTTTGAGTATAGTCAATCAGGTATATATTTTATGACGATGACAACCGTCGGTAGGATAGATATTTTTTCACGACAACGATATCAATATATTATAATTGACCATTTCGTACAAGCATTGCTTTTACTAACACTTATTCCAAATCAATCACTTCAAAATGGTAAAAAACCACTACTCGATAATAAAATCAATCCTCATCTGTTTATTATTTGCCCTTATTAATGCTAATACTGCTCAAGGGCAGCAAACTCCACAACGCTTCTTTCCCAAAGCTGACTTAATGTCCATTGGCGTGTATTATTATCCGGAACAATGGGCAAAAACAGATTGGGAACGAGATTTAAACAACATCAAAAAATTGGGGTTTGAGTACACCCATTTTGCTGAATTTGCTTGGACTTTTTTAGAACCACAAGAAGGTAAATACGATTTTAAGTGGTTAGACGAGGCTTTGACTATAGCTGAAAAAGCAGGTTTGAAAGTAATTTTATGCACGCCGTCCTCTTGCCCGCCGGCGTGGATGGGTGAAAAATATCCTGAAATTTATTTGGTGGATGCCAGCGGACGGCGGCGAGAGCATGGTAATAGAGCAAATATTTCGACATCCAATGCCCAATACAAGGCTTTTGTCGAGAAAATCGTCACCCAATTGGGTAAAAGATACGGCAATCATAAAAATATCATGGGTTGGCAAATTGATAACGAACCTTTGGCAACGCCCGATTACAGCCCTTCCGCCCGAAAAGCCTTTCAAACTTGGCTTAAAACAAAATATGGGACTATTGATAAGCTCAATCAAGAATGGGTAGGCAGCTTTTGGAGTACTCGATACGATAATTTTGAGCAAATTGTTATACCCAATGCTGACGTATATGTGGAAGACAAACTCAGTCCTCACACTATTTTGGATTTCAAAAGATACACCGCCGACGCTCAAGCCGATTTTTTGAACGACCAAGCTGATATATTGCGGCGATACATACAGCCCACTCAATGGATTACGACCAATTATACCAATGTAGTGTACGAAGCTGATCCGCGAAGAAGCCACAAAATGGATTTTGTCAGCTACACGATGTATCCGGTCAGTGGTAAAAACCACTTAGGCGGCAACAATTTCCGGTTGGGCAATCCCTATAAAATTTATGAAGCCAATGATTATTACCGACCCATTAAGGGTGTAACAGGCGTGATGGAATTGCAACCCGGTCAAGTCAATTGGGCATCCATCAACCCGCAGTTGCAACCCGGTGCAGTACACATGTGGTTGACCCATATCTTTGGCTGCGGCAGTTCTTTTGCTTGCACCTATCGGTACAGGCATCCGCTGGGCAGCAGCGAAATGTATCACGATGGTATCGTTGGCACCGATGGCATCACACTGTCGCAAGGTGGGAAAGAGTTTGTGGAATCCATTGAAGACATGAAACGGCTTCGACAACACTATGATCCAAAATCTGTGATGCCGAAAAATATAGCAGCCAGAAAAACAGCCTTCCTCTGGAGCCACGAAAATTTGTGGGATCTTGAAAATCAAAAACAAACGACTGCTTGGGATACTTGGGCGCATCGAAATATGTATTCTGCTGCGGTAAAATCGACCGGCGCCCCCATGGATTTTATTGATGAAGCCGCCGATTTTACAGCCTATCCTTTTATGGTAGCACCCGCCTATCAATTGATTGATGAAAAATTAGTATCGAAATG
>JANPGW010000095.1:0-4509 GCA_031424115.1 Saprospiraceae bacterium
CACCGCCGACCCTGCGCCTTTTTGGAAGCCCATGGACGGTTTTAACGAGCGTTGGTTGGAACTTAAAACACATGCGGGTAGAAAAAGAGATATTGAAAAAGGAGATTTTTCATTCGAGCAACTGATAGCCCAACAACACAATATTATTAGAAAACACGCAAAAACCACCTTTATCAGCGCACACATGGGCTGGTATCCGAATGATTTGACGAAATTGGATAGCCTTTTAACCGTTTTTCCGAATATGTATGTCGAAATTGGGGCAGTTATCGCTGAATTAGGTCGTCAACCTCGTGCCGCCAAAAAGTTTTTTGAAAAACGCCAAGACCGTATTTTATTCGGCAAAGACTCCTACGTGCCCGATGAGTACGCCACCTATTTCAGAGTCCTCGAAACCGAAGACGAATATTTCCCCTACCACAAAAAATACCACGCATTTTGGCGTATGTACGGCTTAGGACTTTCCGATGAAGTGTTGAAAAAAGTGTATTATAAAAATGCCATTAAAATTATTCCGGGCATTGATAAATCACTTTTTCCTGAGTAATTGTGGGTGCGAATAGGTTGTCAAATATTTAATCAAATAAAAAGATTGCGTATAAAAGGCATGAATTTACCCATTTTACTATATCACCATGTCGTGAAAAATGCTGCCAATAGCGATTTAGCGCCTTTTATTGTCAATGAGATTGATTTCATTTGGCAGTTGAATGTATTAGAAGAATTGGGTTATTCCGCCATTACCTTACAAGAACTCATAGCAACAAAGGATTTTAGTAAAAAAGTAATCTTGACTTTTGATGATTGCCCACGCAATTTGTTAGAACATGCCATACCACATCTTGAGGCAAAGAAATGGAAAGCGGTATTATTTGCGCCCTACAATCACCTTGGCGGTTACAATGCATGGAATGTGATTAAAGGCAAAACCAAAATGCCATTAATGACCACGGATGAGGTAAAAGCTGTTTCAGATTTAGGACATGAAATCGGGGCACATACTATGACACATCCGCATCTTAATCAATGCTCAAACACCGAAGCCGTTTATGAAATAAAGGAGAGCAAAAAACAAATTGAAGCCTTTTTAGATAAGCCGGTGAGGTCTTTTGCCTATCCTTACGGACATTATCCGACGGATTATAAAGCCATTATGAAGGAAGCGGGTTACAATTGTGCCGTATCCATGTACTCAACGGCGCCCACCGTTTTTAGTGACCCTTATCGCATCCGACGCTCGGTTGTTGAATATGGTGTAACCCCTCAAGCTTTCAGAAAACAATTATCTTCATTTTACCAATACAGTAGAATTATTTCCGATTTTTTCACGCTGAAAAAAGAAGGATTGAGGTAGTTTATCAAGGAAAAATCAAATTTTGGCATTAAAAATATTCTATGAAAAATACACTTTTTATCTTGTTTTTATTCGGATTTACCTCCCTTTTCGGTCAAACACTCTCTGAGGTTCAACCTCAAATTATTCATTGGGACAGTCTTATTGCTAAAACTGAAAATGGACGAACCCGCCGACTCCTACTAGAAGGTACTACGACGCATTTGAAATATTTCAGAGTGCATGCCACTACACTTAACGCAGGGGTTACACCCAATCCGCCGCATCCCAACAAAGATGCTGATGAATTACACATCATAAAAGAAGGCAAAGTAGAATACACTATAGGCAATAAAACCAAAGTGGTAGAAGCGGGCGGTGTGGCGGTCATTTTATCTGATGAAGTTCATGGTCTGAAAAATGTCGGCAATACGCCTGCTACCTATTATGTTTTTCGTTTTCAAGGTAAAATGCCAACTGATATTGAACGAGGCAAAGTAGCAGGCGGCTCTATATTAATGAATGCAACGGACAGCCTTTTTAAAACACATGATAAAGGTGGGCGCAGAAATTTTTACAATCGCCCCATTACCCAATGTTCCATTTTTGAAATGCATACCACAGCACTCAACGCCGGTTTGGAAAGCCATCAACCCCACACGCATATAACCGAAGAAGCCCTTTTAATCACCAAAGGAACGGCAACGATGGTCATTGATTGCAAAATTTATCAAGCCAAAGCGGGTGATTTAATCATTTTGACATCTAATATACCTCATGCACTCATCAATACAACGGGTGCACAATGTGAGTATTTTGCTTTTACTTGGAAATGATACCCCTCAGTATAAAGGGTGAAAATGTGTTGAAAACTGATTTCAACACCAATTTTAAGATTTAACCGTGTCGCCGCTAAAAGCGGTTGCACGAATTTTAACAACTTCACAATTAAAACGGTAACTATGAAAACTCTACTCCCATTTTTAATAACCATTTTTATCTTTTCACTTTCATTTAAACTTTTGGCACAACCCAATATGAATGACGCCGTTATCAAAACGGTTAAAATTAACGACCATATTCACATGTTGCAATGGTCTGGAGCGGGCAATATGATGCTACTTTCGGGTAAAGATGGCAATATTTTGATTGATGATCAATTTGCTCTTTTAACCGAAAAAATCAACAAATCCATTCAAGATGTCAGCAAAGGACCCGTCAAGTTCCTTTTTAACACTCATTTTCATGGCGATCACACGGGTGGCAATGAAAATTTTGGCAACATGGGCGCAACCATTTTAGCTCATGAAAACGTCAGGGCTCGATTAATGGGCGATGGTTCAAAAGTGAAATTTTTTCAAAATCCAAAACCTTCTCCCGAAGTTGCCTTGCCCGTAATGACATTCAAAGAAGGCATGAATGTGCATCTAAATTCCGAAGATATCTTGATTTTTCACGTGGATAATGCCCATACCGATGGCGATGCCGTGTATTATCTGCCTAAAAGCAATGTATTGCACACGGGCGATTGTTTCATGAAAGACCGTTTTCCGTTCATTGACAGAAACTCGGGTGGCTCAGTGAAAGGTTGGTTGGCAGCCGTTTTGAGGATTTTGGCAGTTATTGACGATAAAACCACCATTATACCCGGACATGGCGATTTAGCAAATAAAAAAGATTACCAAAATATCCGTGAAGCCGTAGCCAATATTTTTGATGCCGTTAAAAAGGAGTTTGACGCGGGTAAAACAATCGAGCAAATATTGGCGATGAAATTAACGCAACAATATGATAGTAATTTCGGAAGTGGCTTTATCAAAAGCGATGCTTTGGTAAAAACCATGATTGACGAATTAGACGATACGGGGTGGGTTGAATTGATAAACGGCAAAGATTTTACTGATTGGAAGCCGAGTGAAAACAAAGAAACGTGGTCGGTTACGAGCGATAACTTGGGGGGAGTCTATCAAGCCTTTGGCAAACGCTCGCATTTGTACTATCAAGGTGCGGAGTTAAAAGATGGGTTTAAAAATTTTGAAATTGATGTGTGGGTAAAAACGTTCAAATTAGCCAATTCAGGTATTAATTTTCACACAAAATACCAAGAAATAGGCTGGCCAAGTGGTTTTGAAATTCAAGTCAACAATACGCATATTGGCGAAGGTGATTATATTGAATATAAAAAAGAAGCGAGTTTGTACGGCGTTCGCAACTTGTATAAAGCCTTTTCAAAAGACAGTGTTTGGGTCAATATCCGAGCAAAAGTTGAAAGTAACCGTGTGCAAATATGGCTCAATGGCATGAAAACCGTGGATTATGTCCAAACCGAAATGACGCAATCGGGTGTTCGCCGCTTGGGTACGGGTACGTTTTCGCTTCAAGGGCATGACGTTTTAAGTAAAATGCAATATAAAAGTTTTAGAGTGCGCCGCTTGCCCGATGATGCAAAAAGCAATATGACTGCGCCCACTTTTGGCGCATGGCATGATAGCTTGCGGGTATGGTCGGGTCGCCAATTTGCCTTCGTTGATGTGAATCCACATTCCGAAATGTCACCCGAAATTCTCGCCAAATATGTATATGAAACGGGTGTCAATATGGCTTTTGTAAAAAGCCCGAGCGATGCTGCGATGCTCAGTGCTGCCCAAGGTTTTCCGCTTTTTAAAGGTATAAAAGTGAATGCTAAAAATTTGGCAAGCCTGCCTATGACATCCATTGCTGATTATGTGGTGGGTGAAAGTAGCGATATTAAAACGGCTCAAAACCTATTGTCTTCGGGTAAAATCAACGTGTGGGCGCACAAAGGCAAGGCATTAAGCACCAAGGATGCAGCCGCACTTTTGGATGTTGCGAAGCAAAACAATGTCGCTATTGAAATTGACAACGAAATGAAGACCCCCTCAGTAGAAGTGCTCAAATTGGCAAAATCGAAAGGTTTGAAATTCACTTTTTCAGGTTTAGCGCCCGTTGCTCAATTTGAAAAATCAACTTATGTGTTCGATGCTATTAAAGGGGCGGGACTGGATTATAAAGATATTTATGTGCCAAAATGATAAAAACTACCCCCTCAGTATTTACCCGCTTTTTTAACTAAACAACAATCACTCTATTATGAAAACTATACTTTTCACCTTGTTATTACTCTTATCAACTTTGATAAAGGCTCAAAATAAATT
>JANPGW010000096.1:0-2913 GCA_031424115.1 Saprospiraceae bacterium
GTCAAGAAATTCGCTCACACGTTATATATAAGCGTTCGTTTGCGCACAATGATTTCAAAAATGATTATCATGCCTTTCGAGGCAATGCTTATGGCTTAGCCAATACTTTGCTGCAAACGGCTTTTTTGAAACCCAAATTGAAAAGTAGAAAAGTAAAAAACTTATATTATACGGGGCAATTGACAACACCGGGACCCGGCGTTCCACCCTCCTTGATTTCTGGAAAAGTTGTTGCTGACGAAATTTTTAAAGCTATAAAACCTTAACCGATTCAGTTTTTAAACAACGCTCATAAAGAGGTGTATTTTAAATTGTAAATAAATCTGAAAGAAATGAATCACTTCAAGTTATACACGGATGTTTGTCAGGAGTGTAGCGAGCACATAACCAAGCGCTACTCCACATCTTTTTCAGCGGGTATCAAGGCGTTTGACAAAAAATTGCGCGCGCCCATTTATGCCATTTACGGTTTTGTCCGTTTTGCTGACGAGATTGTGGACACTTTTCATGACCATGATAAGAACAAACTGTTGAAAAGATTCAGACAAGATACCTATATCGCAATCGAGGAACGCATTTCTTTGAATCCGGTTTTGCAATCGTTTCAGGAAGTTGTTCACAAGTATCAAATTGAAACGGCATTGATTGATGCATTTCTCGACTCGATGGAAATGGATTTGAACTTCAGTACGTACCACGATAGTTTATATAAAAAATACATTTATGGTTCCGCTGAAGTCGTGGGTTTGATGTGTTTGCGGGTTTTCACTAAAGGCGACGACGAGGAATATCAAAGATTAAAAGATGGTGCATGTGCCTTAGGTTCTGCCTTTCAGAAGATTAACTTTCTGCGCGACATGAAAAGTGATTATGACGAGCGCGGTCGAGTGTATTTTCCGGGCATTGATTTTCGTCATTTTGATAACCACCAAAAGCAATTGATTGAAGCCGATATTAAAGCCGATTTTAATAAAGGTTATTTTGGTATTATGCAATTACCGAAATCTGCGCGATTTGGTGTATATTTGGCGTACATATATTATATCAATCTTTTTGAGAAAATTAAACAAGCCAACGCACAACGTGTTCAGCAGGAACGCATTCGCGTGAGCGATAGACGGAAAGTGTATTTGTTGTGTAGTTCGGTATTCAAAAATAGTTTTAATCTTATTTGAAACCAATAGAACAATTTATGTATGCAATTGGCATTTTCTCCGGAAGATGCCCTTTTTAATTTAATTGATAATAGCAATGTCCGACTTAATACCAACATCCACATCTTCGAGAGAGTCCCTCTCGACAGTATGGAAACCCCTAAAATGGTTGATTCCGATTCTTTCACTCTTTTTGATTTTGACACATTGGCTTACCGATACTGTAAAAACTGACATTCTTGTTTATGAAGTAAATAGGCAGTGGAAAATAGCGGCATTTGAAACACCATATATATATGTGTATTTACACCTTTTTGCTTTCATTCCCGTTGTCAGTCTGAGCTTTGATAAGAAAGTAGCTTACTATAAAAGTTGGCGGTATCTCTTACCTGCCTTGTTAATAGTTGCTATCATTTTTTGGATTTGGGATATTTGGAAAACCTCAACGGGCGTTTGGGGATTTAATTCACAATATTATTTATACAGGCTGATTAACCTACCAATAGAAGAGTGGCTCTTTTTTTTAACTTTTCCATGGGCAAGTGTGTTCATCTATGAATGCCTGAATGCCTATTTTCCCAAAAATACCTTTTTTAATCGATGCGAGTACCCCTTCAGTATAGCTTTAATTTTTGTGTTTTTGGGTATAGGGTTTGTTTATTGGGGACATGCCTATACAGCTACTACATCTTTAGTGGCGGGTGCTGCTTTATTGTGGCACTTTCTTTTTGGAGAAAATCAATTCAGGGCTCAATTCTATCGCTCCTTTTTGGTTGGTTTAATCCCTTTTGTTATAGTCAATGGTATATTAACTGGGATAGCAACCCATCAGCCTGTAGTGATATACAATCCGGAAGAATATCTTGGTATTCGTTTCGTGACTATCCCTATGGATGATTTCATCTATAATTTTGCCCTTCTTTTCGGGGTAACGATGTTATTTGAATACTTCCGACAAATAAAAAAGTGATGATTGAGTTATTTGAAATTTTATTGAAAAAAAATTTCATTCATCAATACTACCTAATCAGCGAATACTGTATTGAAAGTGTTGTCCCTACAATAAGTAGAGGAATTGTTAAGGTTGCTAATGCCAAATAAAATTTGTTGTTTTTTTTCGCATTTAAATTTCTTTCTGAAAAAATCTTTTTAAAACACTTGCACAGAATGAAAAGGTGTTCTATCTTTGCGTCGCTTTAAGAGAAAGGCATTGCTGAAACAAGCAGTTAATTGTAGAGAAATTTAATGAAAATTAAATAAAGAGAAAAAAAATAAAAAAAACTTTAAAAAAGTTTTTGAATTTAAAAAACGCTCTTATCTTTGCAATCCAATTTGAAAAGATGTCCTGAAAGCAGGATTTCATAATATAAAAACAACATATTCGATAGTATCAAAACGAAGAAAGTAATAGCGATACTGAGTGGTTGTTTTCAAAGAGTTCATTGACATATGAGACAGAGTAGAAATCTACGATAGAGATATTGTAGTTAGATTATTTTAGACTAGGATACCGAAGTGATTAAATAAATTGTACAACAAAGAAGATTAATTTTTCGGTCAATTTTTTTGAGTGAGAATTTAGTCAGATTAAACTTGATAGTATTTTGGTTTAAGCGACGGGAGTTGTTTAAGCTGTATATATAAAGAAATTACTATGGAGAGTTTGATCCTGGCTCAGGATGAACGCTAGCGGCAGGCTTAATACATGCAAGTCGAACGGAGCTATAGCAATATAGTTTAGTGGCGCACGGGTGAGTAA
>JANPGW010000097.1:0-14911 GCA_031424115.1 Saprospiraceae bacterium
GTCGGTCAACGTTTTCATCAATGATTCGGGTGGTACGATGTCACCGATTAGAGTATCCACGCCATTCACATTGTATTGCTCTAACACCGAACTGATATGCTGCCTTGCCGAATCTTGCCGCTCTTTACGCTGTGTGAGGAACGAAATCACATCCGCTGTTTGAGCAGAGTTACGGAAATAGTTACCGATAGTCGGTTCTAAAACCTGGCTCACAAGGTTCATCATCGTACCAAAACGAGCGATCACTTTAGGCGCTTCAAAACTGGGGATATGAATAATTTGTGATACATCCAAGTTAAAAGGGAAACCGTCTTTTGAACGCACTGTAATAGTTGAAAGATGACGGTCGAGGTTATGGCTTTCATTGCGGGCTGTTGCCCAATTAAGCACTAAATTAGTGGTAGGTACTACCTCTACTTTCATCGTGTAAGGGTTCAAAGGATATTTTCCGGGACCTAATGGTTCTGCCCATACCCCTTTATTGCCTTTCGACACAATATTACCGTGCTTGAAGTCATCGCCACTCACGTCTTTACCGTCGGGGCCCACGTATGAGTTGACTACTCCCACGAAACCAATCGGTATTTGTACCATATCCACTTGTTCTACTTGGACAAACCAAGGATTGAATATGTACATACCCGCCAATACGATTTGCTGTTGCAAACCTCGGCGTCCGCCATTTTTTAAAAAAACATCGGCATCCTGAAAGTTATTATGTCCCACAACATCATGACCCGCAATTTGACCTTGATCAAGCGGTTCACCATCGAGGGTGGTGATAATACCCACTTTATTTTCTTCAATTTTTGTCATTTCTGCCAATACTATTTCAAAAAGAAAGGTATTGATTCGGTAGGTTCCGGCGGTGATGATAGCCGCTTGACGACCTTTTTGACCACCATTTTGTAAAAACATTTCAGCGTTTTGAAAAGAGTCGGACGGCACAGAGTGAGCTAAAACACGCCCTTTTGCCAATTCGGCACCTCCTTTGGCTACTATCAGACCAATTTGACCAGAAGGTATTACTGTCAGTGGTTGTAATGTTATTTCATACTGCCAAATCCATTTCCAAAAGTGCAAACCCGGTGGTAGGGTTTGGGCTTGATAACCTGCTTCCCCTTCCGTAGCGATGATGCGACCGGCAGGTAGCTCTCGTTTATCACCGAAAAGAACGAATTTTTTGGTCACAAGACCAATTTTATCTTCTGGGACTATAACAATTCCCATCAATTGGAAAATAATACGATAGGCAGCAATGCAGAAGACAATCACCGGCAACCACCAATAATGAAGAATGTATTCCATTTTTTTTTTGAATTTAAAAAATTAGTGATTTTAAAATGTAAGCGTGATATTAACAAAAGCTACATGTCCATAAACCCTTTTAGGCTAAACACACTGTCCAAAGGACTCCTAACGGAGAGGGGGGGGATGGTCAAAAGGTTTACTGTTTTTGAGGAAAAGAGTTACAGTCATTGAGTTCAAAATTTTAGGTTTTAATGAAGATAGCGACATTGGTCAAATTAAATGTCATAGCAGGTAAACTAAAAAGGCAGGTAAATAATTCGTCACATAAGACCAATGTTGGATAAAAAACGACCAATGCGAGGTTATTCTACACGAATTTACTAAAAAACAAAAATAAAAAAAACAGGCACCTATGTGTCAAAGTGCCTGTCTGTACTCATGATGTTGAATCATTTGGTTACGTGGGGTTAGATAATCCTCTCTGCCGTGGGTTTGTATATCAAAAAAATCAAACCCATTGGCAAAAAAGGTAACTACAAATGTTGGGGTGCCTAACCGGCATAGTAAAAATGATTTGTTGTTCTGTTACAATTTTTTCTCTTTTTTTATTTGTTTTGATCCATCCATTTTCTGGATAATGGGCATTCGATCGAAATAAGTATAATAGCGATCTATCAGTTTATCTTTGTTAAAATGGCAACAATAATTCATGGTCAATTGTGTGGTTTCTCCATTAGTAAAAACCCAATAACTCGAAAATAGTGAAACGACGTATATCCCTGATAAACCCGAAAGATTAAGATTTTTAGCGCTGTTGTAGGGTATATGGTTAAATCCACTGAACGTCAGTGACTGAACGTGCGCATATTCCCGCCAATTTTTCCAATGTGCTATCACCGCAGGCTTTCCCACAAGTTTGGTTTGATTTTCCGAAGTATCATCGGGAAAAACATATTCAACATCATCCGCCAGCATATCCGCCCAAGATTCAAAATCAAAATCTGCTTGTTCGGTCATAGTTTTTTCCGCCAATACCGTATATACTTGCAATGCTCCTTCAATGTCATCGCTGTTCTGTTTATCTTGATTAGCACAAGTCATCAGGCACAACACGAGTAAAAACATTCCTGAGATTTTGGTTCGGTCAATTATTTTTTTCATAGGCTTTATTGTCACAACAAAGATGGGGCGACCGAGGCGTTTTCTGTTGTGCTATTTGACCAAAAACTTAGTTTTTGGGCTGATAGGGTGGGTGAATCAGTTTTTTTACATTTGTATGGCAAAAGCTGGATTCAAAAAACCAAACTTTTGCAGAATGTCTTCAAAACGTTTTTCGCTGTGGAGAAATTTAAACAGCGGGGAGACTTTGAAATATTCGGGAACAATATTGTGGGCTGCCCCCATTTCAAGATATTTCAAACATTGTTCTTTATCGCCTAACCCTGCATAGACAGTAGCAAAGGTGGTGTAGTTATTCACGGTTGGAGCGAGGGAATGAAGATAGTTTTTTGCCCACTCTGTTTGTCCTAATTTGGCTTGGGTAAAAGCTATCATCATTTCAAAATCCTTTAATTTGGGGTTCAAAGATTGCCCTTTCTGAAATTCTTCTAAGGCATTATTGTAATCTTCCAAATGGATATAATAAAAAGCAATTGCCCAATGAAGCATATAGGCATCATTGAAAAGCAGTTCACCGTCTTTGATGGCTTTTTGGGCAAGGCCAAACTTTCGGGCGTAAGAGCAATTCCCGATGTGCCCTATTAGAGCCATAGAGTGTAGAGGATCTAAAGCAATGGATTTTGTAGTGTATTGAATCGCTTTTTCAAATTTGCCGATTGACCGCAGCATGAGACTGTACCAATAATTGATTTGGGCATCGTTAGGACTGTGTTTTAACGCAATTTGAAAAGTGGTCATGGCTTGTTCCCATTTGTTTTGGTCTTTATAAATATTCGCCAAAACCGCGTAAGCCATACCATTTTCAGCGTCAAGCCTAATAGCTGTCAGTGTGGCTTTTTCAGCTAATTTAAAACTCGAATCTCGGGCGATTTGCTGCATATTGCCTAAGCTATAATAAGCAGCCGCTTTATTGGAATATGCCAATGAAAAATTGGGGTCAATAGCAATTGCCGCATCAAACTTTAATAGACTTGCCTCTACTTTTGAAGGTTCGCGAGTCAACAAAAGTTGCTTGCCTTGTAAATATTCATTATAAGTCTCTAAATAAGCGGTTGGGACTTTATCCAATCTATCAGATAATTGAGCACTCAATTTTTGATGCAATTCCCCCGCAATCTCTTTAGCTACTTTATTCATGAATGCGATGCCGTTTTGGGCTTCACCATCATAATTTTTTGTCCAAATAGTCCTATCTTCAACCCCTTTTATGAGCTCTACACTCACCTTTACTTTTTTATCAATACGTAAAATTGAGCCTACTAAAATATAACTCACATTAAGTTCACGGGCTATTTGGGTAATAGGGCTTTTAGAATCCCTAAACAGCATGGAGGATGTTTTAGAAATAACTTTCAGGTCGGCAATGTGGGCAAGCGAAGAATGTACCTGTTCCACCATACCGTCAGCAAAAATAGCGGTTTCGGATGTACCTAAATTTTTAAAGGGTAGAACAGCAATCGAGTTGTCTGTAATATCAGTAAATCGGATGTCAGTTGTGCCTATTGTTGCGCTGTTCTTTTGGGTAAAATAAAACCCTAAAGCCAACACCATAAAAACAACTAAAGTAACACTAACATACCCATATTTTTTTGTCAATTTCAGTGGCAGACGGCTCTCTAAATCGGATGATAAAACAGGTAAATTGTGGGCAATAAAAAAAGCGGGTTCTTCAAGTTCAAGCGTATCAACAGTGTTTTTTTGATGGGTTGATACCTTTATTTTGCGGTACTCTGAGGGACTGATGCCAAATTCTTGGGTAAAATATTTACTAAAACTTTGAGGACTGTCTATGCCGATTTGGTAGGTTATTTCTGAAATTTTAAGGTCTGAACTATCCAAAAGTGCTTTGGCTTTCAGGAGTTTTCTGTGTCGTACATATAAGGATATGGACAAATGCGCATTTTCTTTAACCGCACGAAATAGATGTGAACGGCTGACTGCCAATTCACGACAAATCTCATCCGCTGTCAGATTTGAATTATCAAGATTAACCTCTATTAATTTATTAAGTTTCTCAATCAATTCTTTTTCAGAATTCGTCATGTTACTTTTAGTATGTTAGAATCCAAACCGAATACACAAATATTCTTCCCCAAAAATAACGATTTTGAAAGAAATTGACAAACTTATTCTCCAAATTTTTCAAAATCGTTATTTTTGAAGTGAATCCCCCTTCTATTATTGAACAATCAATTTTTTACTCAAATTGCCAATTTTGACGATATACATCCCCCGTTGCCAATTATGGGTTTCAATTTGGCTCTGATTCCAAATTTTACCCTGATAAATGACTTGTCCTAAGGTATTAAACACCTTTACATCAAGATTTTTATCAGAAATAAGTCTGACGGTCACCCCCTCAGTATGAACCGGATTGGGGAATATTTGGAGGTCTTTTTCTGAAAAAATATCCTCTGTGCCCGTCGTGCCTGTATTGTTATTGATATTGAATGTAGGTGTTTGAAGGACAAAATTACCCGTTCCGTTAGGGCGGCGCGCAAAGCTGATATCGGTTTTTTGCGCGCCAAAAGTGACTTGATCAACAATAGTTTTATTTTTGTCGGATAAAATAACGGTCTCTCCCGCAGCGGATAGTTTAAAATTAGCGTGAAAACTGGTAGCTGTATTCTGACTGCTGTCTTCATCCGCCCATACTATGAGGTAGCCATTAGCAGGAATGGTTGTGCCTTGCGGAAACTTCCATTTGTCTATATTATCCGGATTATCACTGATATACCAACCACTCAAATCCACTGCCGCGGTGGATTTATTATACAATTCAATCCAATCGTCATACTGGTCTTTCGGGTCTTTGGCGGTGGTCGAGTTGCTTGCCATCAACTCATTAATCACCACGTCACCCGCCGAAATAGTGGCATTGATATGGTAATATTCATGTTCTGAGCGTTCGGGCGCAAAAATACCGGCGTTAGCGTTTTCTGCCCAAATGTAGTAGTCCATAGCCGAATTCACAAGTTTGAAACCGATGCCAAACGTGCCATCATTCGCTACCCCATCTTGATGTAAACCATCGTCAAACATTTCAGCACGTTTGAAATTATTGGTGGTTTTTAAACGAAAGCCTATTAAAACGCCATTGGTTGTATTGCCGGTCACTTTAGCTGTCACCCATACCGAATCATTGAGTTTGACATTCGGAGTTGATGTAATGTTTGAAACAGCAGGCGGCACGGCTTTCATCACAGCGAGGGTGTCGAGGTACTTGATTTTATTTTCTACGAGCGTCACTATACCCGGTGCATTAGCTCCCAAGGGGCCACCGGGTCCACCGGATGTTGAGGTACTGCCATAGTAAAAATTGGTTTTAAACAACGCATAGGTGCTCAAGTTATTCGGGTCTGCCTGAACGGCGGCATCTATAATCTGCCGCATGGCTTCGCCACGGGTGCGGTATTTTCCTGACTTGAAAGCCTCGTTGGTCATTGTTCGCAAATGGGCGATATACATTTTGCGAAAACGCTCATTTGATAACAGTTTGGAAATCAATGGTTTAGCCGAATTGGATTCATGCGTAAAAGGGGATATTTTAGCCATCGCTAACGAATCTAAAGCACTTCCGGGACCGCCGCCACCGGCAACACCACCGGGGAAAGCACCGAAAGACATATTCAAATCCCAAATAATGGGGTTAAAACGTTGGTTATCGTCGCGCCAGAGGTAATAATTTTGTGTAAAACTACCCGTATAACTGTCTAAATTGACATACAATATATTAAAAGCCAACATCCATAGGGTGTGGTCAATATCTAATATTTTTTCAATATCCGTAGCGGGTTTATTATTTAATGTATCGCAAAGATGAATCAGCTGCTTCCATCCATAATCTGAATACATTTCATATGACCGGTAGTAGAGGGTAGAATCTATGCCTAAATATGCCAATGATGACGCACCTCCGCTACCGCCCATCAAGGACGGTGGAGTGCATTTCACAAAAATATTATCTCCCGACGAAGGAAAATGTTTTTTACAAAAAGTCTTCGTCACTGCTTCCGTATTGGTGTATAACCCTACCAGAGCATCATTCACCCAAACCCTTGCAAAATTGGCTCTTGGCAAATCGGTGTAAGGCTGCATCAGGTCATAACTCAAAGCCTCTCGCACACATGAAGGGTCAGAGAACATATTGGCTAACTTAATATCTTTGTAACCTTGATAATCCTGAGATTTGACATGATTCAATTCAATATGCCACGGGTTCTTTTTGCGCGTGGCGTTAAATGTTGAATTACCTTTATATTTCACGCCAACCGAATCGAAAGTGACACCATTGATGACCACTTTTTGGCAAACCGTATAGGGTTCAGTTGTTGATTGTGCAGCAGTCACCAACAAATTGTTCCAATCGGTTTGGGTGAAATAGATTTTAATTTCCTGAATGGTTGAAATATCATAAAAATCCTGCGCCCTGACAGCGGTGATACTGAGGGGCGTAAAAAAGAGCAAAAAGAGTACGTTTTTCAACATAATTACTGGTTTTTAAATTTAGAGTATGACATGTATTACGGCTTTTTCACCAATAGATTCAATGTATCCGCAGCGAAACCCGTAAAGATACCCAAACCATTAGAAATATTTGTCGGCGGTGGCGATAAGTTAAGTGAACCACTACCCGTGTAGCAATGGTTAACATGGTAACAAATAGGTGATTTTTTTTCATAAATGCAATCATTTTTTTATTTGAACTTATGAGAGTGTTAAGCCTTATACACTCAAAAAAGTAAAGAGGTGGCTTGATATAAAAAATCTTTTTTATTTTTTAGTAAAAGTAGCTGATACGGGGTGTTGTAATTTTTATCCGCTTGCCATAAAAAATTGAAAAGAATAATGCTTATATTTGGGTGAATTGGGATAACCCTATTCGATTTGATAATTCAGTAGTATTTTACTCAATGACTATGAACAAACTCCACCCTCGTTTTCTGGCTTTAGATGTTTTTCGTGGATTGACCGTGTGTTTTATGATTATTGTGAATACGCAAGGTGATAAAACGACTCGTTTTGCTCAGGTCACCCACGCCGATTGGCACGGTTTTACACCGGCGGATTGGGTTTTTCCTTCTTTTTTATTCGCCGTAGGCAATGCTTTAGCCTTTGTGATGCCTAAGTTTTTGAACCAAACGCCCCAGTATTTTTTGAAAAAAGTAGCCAAACGCAGCACTATTATTTTTCTCTTGGGTTTTTTAATGTATTGGTTTCCATTCATGAAATGGGATGCAATGGGACATTTGGTTATGAAACCGTTTTCAGAAACCCGGATTTTAGGCGTTTTACAACGCATTGCCATCGCCTATTTTTTAGGGTCACTATTGGTATATTTTTTAAATAAAAAACGTCTTTATATTGTTATTGGTGTAATATTGTTAGCTTATTGGGCGATTCTGATGTTTTTGGGGCAAGCAGGAGACCCCCTCAGTATTCAAGGAAATGCGGTGTATCAATTAGACCATTTTTTACTTGGCGACAACCACATGTACAAAGTGCAAGGCATTCCTTTCGACCCCGAAGGTTTATTGAGCACACTGCCGGCGGTGGTAAATGTGGCTGCCGGATATTTGGTCGGCGATTATATCCTCGACAAAGGTAAAACCTACGAGGGTTTAGCGCAATTGCTATTAATGGGTTTTAGTTTGGTCTTGATTTCGGAAGCGTGGCATTGGGTTCTGCCGATGAATAAAAGACTGTGGACAAGCTCTTTTACGTTGTACACTATTGGTTTGGACTGTTGTATTTTGGCTCTGATAATGTATGCCGTGGATTTTAAAAATTGGATATCTTGGACATCCTTTTTTACGATTTTTGGCAAAAATGCCCTGTTTATCTACCTTTTTTCAGAATTGTTAGCCATCACGCTCAAATTCTCCCGCGTCACCTGCGAGCAATCTTATTTCAAATGGCTGTACCAAACGTTTTTCCAACCCATTGGCGGCAATGTCGGGTCTTTGCTTTTTTCCATTATTTTCATGCTGATTTGTTGGGTCGTAGGGTGGTGGTTGGATAAAAAAAGGATTTATATTAAGGTGTGAAATCAATAGCTCATGAATCAGATTGCTCATCTAAAGTAATAGCTTCATGCTCATAGTTTGTAATAAACGATTCATTTGTTTTTTAATTTCAATGTACCTCTACAATAGAATGTAAATAGTGGGCGAAAAAGTAATTTTGGCTTCTTTAATTCAAATAAATATTAAGTCTCAAATTTTTCAATTTTCCCAGTTTCCATTCTAATTTTTAATACATTTGATGTCAAATCAAAAATTTCATATCCTATGCGTTCTCTTTTACCTATTGCACTCATTTTATGGAGCATTCCGAGTTTTGCCCAATTCAAAATAGCCCGTCTTTTCACTGACCATGCTGTTTTACAACGGCAAAAAACACTTCCAGTTTGGGGTCTAACGAAGCCTAATGAAACTGTTGTGGTGACATTGGCGGGTCAAACACAACGGACAACAGCTGATACTTCGGGCAAGTGGATGGTGCGTTTTTCTCCTTTTGAAGCGGGCGGTCCTCACAAATTAATCGCAATCAGTGTAAAAGATACCCTCACTTTAACTGATATTTTATTCGGCGATGTGTGGCTGTGTTCGGGTCAATCCAATATGGAATGGACGGTGGCACAATCCAATAATTTTGCGAACGAAAAAAAGAATGCCATTTTCAGTGAAATTCGCCATTTTAGGGTTGACCATGAGGTGACGATTACGCCTAAAACGGACTTGCAATCGGGTAATTGGAAAATTTGCTCGCCTGAAACGGTCGGTGAATTTACGGGCGTAGGCTATTTTTTCGCTCGTGAAGTCTATCAAAAAATGAAAGTGCCGATTGGGCTTTTGCACTCCTCATGGGGCGGCTCGCAGATAGAAAGTTGGATTAGCAAAGAGGCGATGATGGCATCACCTGAACTCAAAGAATACGCTCAAATATTACCTAAAACATGGGAAGAAGCTGATGCTTATCACGATAAAAAGATGCGTCGCCAATTATTAGGTGCTGATATTACCCCCTCAGTATCCGATGAAAAAAACTACCTTTCGGGCAATTATGATATCTCAAAATGGCTCGTGAGCAGTCCAATGGGGCAGTGGGACTGGAAGGGCGTTTGGGCTTTTAGAGGCAATGGCTACATGGCACGGATGGTGGATATTCCATTGAGCATGACCGAAGTGCAAACGACGTTGGCATTGGCTGAAAATGATAGTTATAATGAAATTTATATCAATGGCAAATTGGTTTCAGCCGGCATTATCAAGGGCGTTCGTAAAATTATCGTTCCAGCTAAGTTTTGGAAACAAGGAGAAAATCAGTTGATGATTAAATTCGGAAACATGATTGAGCAGCCGTGGTATGGTTTGGGTTTGAATGGTTCGCCCAATGACTTGTACGTGAGTGCTGGCAATGAAAAAATTAATATTGCCGATAATTGGAAATTAATGCCCTCTTTTGCGGATAAACATGAGTATGTGCATTCAAGTAATAATGCTGGTACGACAATTTACAATAGCATGATTGCACCACTTTTACCTTATGCATTGAAAGGTGCATTGTGGTATCAAGGCGAATCGAATGCGGGTCGAGCATATCAATATCGCAAAACATTCCCTTTGATGATTCAAGATTGGCGGCAAAAATGGGGGGATAATTTTCCGTTTTATTTTGTTCAATTAGCCACTTATGGTGGCGACCAAAACAGCAATCAAGGCAGTAATTGGGCAGAATTGCGCGAGGCACAAACCATGACTTTGCAACTGCCACAAACAGGTATGGCGGTGACGACTGACATTGGTAATCCCAATGATATTCACCCCACCAATAAGCAAGATGTTGGCAAGCGTTTGGCGGCTTCTGCTTTAAAATTCACTTATAATCAAGACGTTGTGCCTTCGGGGCCGATGTATGAATCCGTCAATTTTCAGAATGGGAAAGCCATTATTTCATTTAAATATACAGGCACAGGTTTAATGGTAAAAAATCGATACAGCTACTTACAAGGCTTTGAGGTTGCGGGCGATGATAAAGTATTTTACTACGCTAAAGCTGAAATTCAAGGCGATAAAGTGGTCGTCTATCATCCAAAAGGTATAAAACCCGCTTCGGTGCGCTATGCTTGGTCGGATTCGCCCGTTGAAGCGAATCTTTTTAATGTAGAAGGTTTCCCAGCTTGCCCTTTCCGTACGGATGATTGGCAAGGGGTGACGGTGAATGGGCGGTTTGATTAGTTTTAAATTTTGCAGCATATTTGTAGAAAAGAAGAAAAGTATGAAAGATGTAGATAGAATTACATTTAATGCGAATATGATGGGTAGTAAGCCTTGCATTAGAGGAATGTGTATAACAGTAGGAACGATTGTAGGATTAGTTGCTTCTAGTAAAACCAATGAAGAAATACTGCAACTATACCCATATATCGAGCAACAAGATATTCATCAAGCATTATCATATGCTGCTTGGCGAGTTGAGGAATTTGAAGTGCCTTTAATTTCTGCTGCATGAAAATATTACTCTAAATGAACAAAAGTCAAAAGTTAGAGTCTTACCGTTTTACTAACGTTCAAACTTAAGGAAATTTGGATTTTCTAATCAAAACAGTTAATTTTGTGAAAAATAAGATGATTATGGTTCCTGTTGCGATTACTGAACAAGAAAGAATATATACTGTTGAAGAGTATTTTGAGTTGGAAAAAAGCTCAGAAATTCGTCATGAATACTACTATGGAAAACTCATACCTATGCCAGGAGAAAGTAAAAAAGCCAATCTTATAGCCTCGAATTGTAACAGAAACCTTTGGTTTGCTTTAAAAGGGAAAGGCTACCGCATCTTCCAAAGCGATGTCAGAACAATCGTAAAAGACAAAAAAATATACCGCTACCCCGATATTGTAGTAGCTTCAAAATCAGATGATAACGATGATTATAATATAACGAAGCCTATTTTACTCATTGAAGTATTCTCTGATGGTTCTTCTAAAACTGACCATGAAGCAAAACTAAAAGAGTATGCAGAAATGGAATCGGTGCAATATTATCTAATTATTTCACAGTATGAAATGTCCGTTAAAATATATACTCGCCAAGAAAAAGGGTGGCATTATGATCATTTAATGGGTGCAGAAGATATAATTGATTTGCCCTTGTTGGGATGTCAATTATTGCTAAAAGATATTTATGAAGAAGTGGAGTTAGCTGAAAACAAGTCAGATTCTTTGTATTGAGCTTATTATTGCTTTTTCACCCTTTTTAACAAATACCTATCGCCGTCCAAATCTGATTCCCGTTTAATCACGTTTATTACTTCATATCCGAACTGGCAGATGTAATTAACGGCATGCATAGGCGAGTTAAATAACATTGCTTCACCCTTCTCGTTCTTTAATACGCAATCTTTTCTAAATGTGCGATTGAACCCTTGCCCATAATCAATCAATAAAATGTGTTTTGTTTTAAAAGAGGAATATACATCCGGTATTACTTCGATATATTCTACATCAATTTCTGATATGGGCTTGTCACTTACAGTTTGAGAATGCGATATTGCTTTTACACATAAAATGAGTAATAGTGAGCAGAATAGTCGTTTCATAATCAAAAATTTTAATAGTGATTTTAGAGTTTATAAACAATGCCTACACCTCAATCAAACTGAATATTAAACCTAAACTATAACTATAATTTTTAGTCTTACCTTGCCACGTTTCATCTCTAACATTCATAAAACCCTTATTGATACGAGCATCTAAAGTAACTTGAAAAATTGATATTTCAATTAGTTTTTGATTGACTCCTAAAGTTAAACCAGAATCGAATTGTTGGAAACGTTCACCACTTTTTGGATTATCGTTAAGTACTTTATATGATACCAATGCCGCTATATAGCCACCGGTATATACAGTTGTCTCACTTTTATCAAAGTAATAGTTAGGCATTATATTCAGTACAAGGTAATTTAGAGCATATCCAAAAAAGTCATTTTTAATATTTTTTCGAGAATAATTAACTTCCCCATTAAACCCAATTTTATGCTTTTTATTTTGACACATTATTGTGTAATGGAACAATAAAAAAAAGAATAGGAATGAGAATTTTTTATTCATATTTTACTAATGTTGCACGGTGAATGAAGTTGAGGTTTTAAAAAACCCCCCTCAGTATAGCACCCTTTTCCCAAAAAAATTGTTACTTTGAAGTATCACTTGTTAAAAGTAGTGATGCGTATTAATATGCTGTATGACAATCATGGACGTTTAATCAATTATGTACGCTTGGCGGTGACGGATCGTTGCAACTTGCGGTGTTTTTATTGTATGCCCGAAGAAGGGATTAAATTTTTGCATAAAAACAGCATATTGTCGTATGAAGAAATGGTGCGTTTGATAACCCTTTTATCCGAAATGGGCATTGAAAAAGTGCGGTTGACAGGTGGCGAACCGTTTGTTCGACGTGATATTATGGATTTTATTAAAAGTATAGCCGCTTTAGAAAATATTAAAAAAATTGCTCTCACCACCAACGGAACACTCACCTCACCCCATGTTAAGGATTTTAAAAACCTTAAAATAAGCTCCGTCAATCTTAGTTTGGATAGTCTTGACCCAAAACGTTTCTTTGAAGTGACCCGTCGGGATGAATTTCACAACGTCATGAAAACGCTAGACGAGTTGTTAAAACACGGCATCGAAACCAAAATTAACAGTGTTGTCATTCAAGATAAAAACGATAAGGATATTTTACCAATGGTGGAAATGGCGCGCAATGCCCCCCTCAGTATCCGCTTCATCGAAGAGATGCCTTTTAATGGAACAGGGAACCACCACGATGCTTGGATTTGGAATCATAAAAAAATCATCGAGCATATCAAAGAAGTGCATCCAAGCCTCGAAAAAATACCCGACGAACCACATTCCACCTCTTTTAACTATAAAATCGATGGTTTTAAAGGGACTATTGGTGTTATTGCGGCGTATTCACGCTCATTTTGTGGTACGTGCAACCGCATTCGTTTGACGCCACAGGGGCTTTTAAAAACGTGTTTATATGACTCCGGCGTGTTTAATGTGCGTGACCTCATGCGCGCTGGAGCAACTGACAATGATATAAAAACCGCCTTTTTAGAAGCCATCGGACACCGTGCTAAAAATGGTTTTGAAGCCGAGCAACAGCGTTTTATGGGCGCGCCGGTGACGGAGAGCATGACTACAATAGGTGGGTGATTCGTTTGTAATTTCAATTGTAAGGCAGTATCTTTGTTAAAAATACATTCATGGTCGCTATTAAATCCATAGAAAGAAAAAAATCGCCTTCTAAAATCCCTAAATACTTGATTTGGGAAGAATTAGATGGTCAGCCTCTGTATCGTAAAGGCTATAAAGAGGTATTGAGAAAACTTAAAACAATTGATGAAATTATGGGAACAAGTAGTTGGCAATCCCTCCTTTGCGACTATATCACACGTTTACTACACCGCTATTTAGACGAAAAAGACTACGATGTTTTAATCAATGAATTGGGTTTACATATTCAAAAAGGAGATAATTTTTCAAGTGATATATGCATCTTTCCTCGTTTAAAGCCGGAGCAAATTAATAAGAAATATGTACCCTTTGCGCCTAAAATTGTGATTGAAGTGGATTTGGATATTGACACTGAAAACATCAACGAATTAGAATATTTATACAATAAAACCCAAAAACTCTTAGATTTTGGTGTTGAAAGGGTTATTTGGATATTAACAGGTTCTAAAAAAGTAGTTGTAGCAACGCCTGATAATGATTGGGTAACATCTAATTGGAGTAAAGATATTTTTATAATAAATGATATTAGTTTTAATATCCAAAAATATCTTGATGAACGTGGGGTGGATATAAATAATTTGTGATATTGTTAAAAAACGCTTCCAAAAACAATAAATGGTCAAGTTGTCAGCGTGACCATTTATTGTAAACCGTATCATTTAAAAAAAATCTCATGTATGCTATCCTTTCGTAAAGCCGAACCTACCGACCGGGATGTAATTTGGCTCATCTTGAAAGCCGTCATTGCAGGTGGCGATGTCTATGCTTTTTTACCCAATTCCGATAAAGATGAACTCATCGATTATTGGCTTGCAAATGATAAATTCACTTATGTCGCCGTTTTGGATAGTGAAATAGTCGGTTCATTTTATATGCGTACCAACCAGCCCGGCTTGGGTTCGCACATCGTGAATGCGGGTTATATGACTTCTCCCAACCACTCAGGCAAAGGAATTGGCTATGAAATGGGTGCTTTTTCATTAAAAGAAGCTAAAAAATTGGGTTATAAAGCCATGCAATTCAATTTGGTCGTCAAAACCAATGAAGTGGCTGTACGGCTGTGGCAACGCTTAGGTTTTACGATTATTGGGGAAATACCGGAAGCCTTTCAACATCAAAAATTAGGTTTGGTGAATGCATATATAATGTATCAAAAGTTGATTTAAAAAATT
>JANPGW010000098.1:0-11614 GCA_031424115.1 Saprospiraceae bacterium
TATAACAATTTGTGAAAAAGGAAAATAAACAATCTGCGGTACTCTTGTGGGCAAAAGTAATTGAAAAAGCGACAATATTTTCAACTATTAGCCCACAAAAGATAGGCATTATGCTCATAATAGCGTGTTGCCTACTAAAATCTAAAACAAGTTGCCTGTATAAAGCGAGCGACAAAATAAGCTCGTGTTTGGGACTTGGTAGTCTGCTAAAAGTAAATTACCAACATTTCATAAAGTTTTTCCAAACAGGTAAAGGTGACCTGATACAAAAGGCAATTCTGCAATTAATCGTTTTGTTCTTGTTTAACACGTGTACGAATTGTCATTTAGTATTGGATCGCACCAATTGGAAATATGGTAAAACCCATAAAAATATTCTTTGTATTGGTGCTATTTATTATGGTTGTTTCGTACCCTTAGTTTGGATAGACCTCAATAAAGCGGGCAATTCTTCGATGAAAACCCGTTTAGAGTTAATTCAACGGCTCAAAGACCAATGGACACAGGTTATTCCCTTTCCGCCCATTCATTTATCAGGTGATAGGGAGTTTATCGGTGAATATTGGCTTAGGCGATTGGTTAAAATGGACATTTTATTCGTTATTCGCCTCAAAAAGAATAAAAAATGCCAAGTTTGGTTCAATAACGGTATCAAAGAACGAGAAGTCAAAATTGGAGTCTTGCATAAATATATGACCAAAAAAGGATTGGATTCTCACAAAATCATCCTCGCAGGAGATTATATTGCCAATTTTATTGTCCTTAAAAATACATCACCAAACCCTGATGAACCTTTTTTGTACCTTATTACCAATCTTGAGGACACCCAATTAGCAGCTGAACTTTATCGGATGCGTTGGAAAATTGAATGTTGTTTTAAACATTTGAAATCCAACGGATTTGATTTAGAAAAACAGAACTTCACGGCACCCCATAAAAGTGAATTGTTGATTAGTCTTTTAGTGTTGGTTTATGCTATGGCTATTTATGAAGGTGTTATCATTCATCAATCCGAGGATAAGCCTGTAATGAAAACTTATAAGGTCAAGGAACTCAATGGCTCTCTTAGGGTCGTTTATTACCCCGCTAAATCAGTCTTTAGGTCTGGTTTGTCCAAAATTGAGGACATTATTCTTAAGCTTGATGATTTTATCGCTTACATCGAAGCCATTATTTACGACTTTGTTATTCTTAATCAAGCTTTTATACTTTAGTTTTTTTTATTAGACAGTAGTTTAGGGTGAAATTAAGGTGAAAATCTGTAATAACTATGTTTAACAAAAATTTAACCACATATTATGACACCTTTTAAAATCAATTTCGTCCTTAAAACGTTTAACAAACATATCAATTTTCAATAAAAAACAAATAGAAAAATAGAATATGAATAAGTATTTGAGAAAAACAATCATGTTATTTTTAGGATTGTTCTTGGCTGCCAGTACGATAACAGCTCAAACAGCTGCCAAACCTGAAATATCTGACCCGAAAGCAAAAGCTCTTTTAGACAAGGTAAAAAAACTGTATGATAGTTATCAAACCCTCGAAACAGGTTTTACACTTTCCCTGAAAATGGCGGAGCAAAAGAAAGAAGAAGTTCAAAAAGGTAAGATTTTTCAAGAGGGAGCGAAGTACCGCGCTGAGGTAGGAAAAAACTTATTCATTTCTGATGGTACAACCGTATGGCAAAAAGACAACAATACTGTCCGTATTACCAGCGCATCAAACAAAAAATCAGGTGAGATAATGTCTCCTAAAGATTTAATGACTATTTATGAAAAAAAGGATTATATCTTCGCCTTAATGGGTCAAACATCAGAAGGATGGAGTAAAAATGCCAATATTGTCACCTTCAAACCGACCAACCGCAAGGGTGATTACACGCAAATTCGGGTAGCTATTGACCAAAAAACAAATCAAGTTGTGAGCATTACTGCTTTTGGCAAAGACCAATCGCGCTATAAACTTAGCCTCGAACAACCCGTTTCGAATAAAAAATATGCCGCCGATTATTTTACTTTCGATAAATCTAAATTTCCGAATGTGAAAGTGGAAGATTTGAGGATTGATTAAAACAAAAAATGGATGACATTTTATCGAATGTCATCCATTTCGCAAGCCATCAATAAAATTATTCAACTTTTATCATATAAATTTTCTTAGTAACATTGTCCGGAACTACTTTATCTTTTTCCCACGGACGGATATACCACAGCTTCAATTCCAGTCGACCTTTATTTTTAGCTTGAAAAATAAAAACATCTTTTCCCAAACCGCCATCTGCCGAACTTTTGCTTTTATATTCTTGGCTGACCAAGGTAATCAAATTTGAATCCGGTTGTTCTGACAGCATCCATTTATAGCCGGTACCGATTTTGGATTCCAGTTGAATTGAGAATTGTTCGCCTACCTTAACCGTTATTTCGGTTTCCTTCTCGCTTAAGATTTTCATATTCTGCTGAGTACAAGCCATAATTGGTAAAAAACAAAGGAATATCATGACTTTTTTCATCGCTTATACTTGTTTTTGGAAAATTCTTTTTCCTGATTATTAAAAATGGGTTTCTGCTATTTTCTCATGTATTCAAAAGAAGGATTCGGTCTTCCCACATAACATTGATAAGTAAAGCCGTATTTTTTTATCAAATATAGGGTAAAATCAGCTTCTTTTTTATTCGGAAAAGTCATCATCCGAGACACACCGTCAGTCATGTAATAAGTGGAGCCATCTTTTTTTATCTGTAAATTGGCAGCATTAAAATTGATACAATCCTCCCCCGTCGCTGCACCTACCGGGCTGGCAAAGTTTTTCAAACTGTATTCAAAAGAAGGGTCGGGTCGACCGACAAAACATGATTTATTAAAACCATATTTTTTAATAATGGCAAAAGCTTTATCCGCTTCTGCCCTATTTGGAAAAGCAAAAAGACTGTGTGAACCATCAACGATACGGTTATCAGAAGTAATGGTTATTGTGGCAGGATTAAAGCCTACACAGTCCATTATTTTGCTTGCCATTACCACAGCAGCCCGCCGGCCGATGTTGTAATGCCCATATTTCACCCAACAAAAACCATCTAAACCCCAATCTGTTCCCCACGAATTCTTCACTAAAAATGCTTGTTTGCTATCATCCCAACCGACGATAAGTATCGCATGATTAGAAGTGGGGTCAGCGGGCGTACTGTTCATGCCATCAAGCACCCCCTCAGTATAATCGTACCAATCATCAGTCACAAACAAACTGGCATTGACTGCACCATAGGTCATAATTGCTTGTTTGATGAGTGCTGCATCCGCAATTTTGGCTATATCGGCGTCAGCCCGCAATACTTTCCAAGAATAGGCGTAGTAAGTGGTATTGAATGCGCTTGTCGGGCACGGTTTTTTGGCATTTTGATAAGCATAATTGGCTTCTGTTCTCAGATTTTGGCTGTTATCAACCATCCATTTATAGACTTTATAAGAAAATCCGCCTCCACAATCTCCTCCGTTTGAACAATCCAATGCATGCTGCTCAGAGGCATCCGGACTGATAGCATTGGTTTTCAGATAATTACTTTCATACATAGCCAACGCGGCAAAAGCCCAACAACTACCACATGATTTCTGATCTCTTACCGGCGACACCCAGCCTTTTGGCCTTGAGTCCCAACTGGCCGGTATAGCAGCACCTTGATCACCATCATCAGCCCTATCAACAGGGTCACCTTGTGGGCGATTTTGCATCATCGCTTTTATAGCATTGATTTCACTGACAGGTATTTCGCTGATGTCACCAGTCAACTGTCTCAAAGTTCGGTCAGATGCGCCAGTGTAGCCTACTTTAAAAGACAATTTCTGAGTATTTATTTTGGCTCGTACCGCTAAAAGTCGGTTTTTAACAAGAGCGGGTGCTTTTATTTCTCGGGCATCATAAAATCTTTTTAATTCGATAGTTGTTCTTAATTTCAAATTCGGCGTCTCGGGCTGAGCGTAAAGAGCAATTGTACAGGAAAAAAATAACAAAAAACTCAGAAGGGCTGCATGTTTGAGGTGATTAATAGTAGCTTTCATCGGTAAAATATTTAAATGGTGAATTAATACTACAAATATATATGTAACCTAATCTGCATGCAAGGATCGTTATCATGCTAAGTGCTTTTAATGAAAATAAAAGTCAATAGTAAAGATGACGATTAAAAGTCCAAAAACTGACTAAAAATTCGCCCGCACCGCCGCCCTTCCCACGTGAACGGTTCTTATATTACCCGTTTTGCGGCCTTCATAACTCAAATTTAGAAAAATATTGGCCGATAAAACCCGGTCAAGGCTGAGATTCCAAAGAAAATTTTTACCGTTTTGCAAGCCTTCGAGCATGGCGAATTCAATCGGTGAATTGCGTTCTCCCGTGTAGCCGACTTGTACAAAGCTGAATTTGGTGCGCAATTGGGCATTTGTGGATTGATTCCAAGTGGCTTCCGTAGAAATATCATTGTTTTTAACGCGCTCACCGTTTTCTTTCAAGGTGTTAAATCCGTTTTTATACTTATAGGCAAAAACAAAACGAAAATCCGTGCTCAACATCCAAGTCAATTCCGGTTCGATTTTGACTAACGATAAGGCATAGTTGCGATCGATAAAAGCCTCAGAATTATTCGATTGATGCCCTTTGGCGAAATAATTCTGAAGTGAAAAATGTTTGGTCAGATTCAAACGGCTACGCAAAAACCACTCGTCTCGGCTACGTTCTTCATAACCCGTTACCAAAACGATTCTGTTACTATTGTCCAATTGTCCGATTTCCATATCCCAAACAGGACTTGACCGATTGACAAACAAAGAATTTCGTATTGATGTATTTAACGCAACAAGGCTGGTATCGGCTATTTGCAGTTGAAACGGATTCCATTGTGACACTTTTTCACGGTTGACTTTGCCCAAAAAATTATCGTTTTTCACCCGTCTGTTGATAAGTAACGCTGAATTTGTTGAAAACCGACTCATAAGCTTTAAGAATCCTTTTTTTTCAAACCACATAGCCCGCGGGTCAAGGCGTATACTTTGAGAAAATGACACATTATTGGTTCTGATAAATTGATTTGTTAATAGAGTCACCCGCGTATAGTCTGCTTGGTCAGAAAAAGGGGCGATTTCAAATTCGTCCAATTGCGGAATAGTGTCATTATTGCGGTTGCGCCAAATATATTGCCCTTCGCCTTTGTTCACTCTAACATATTGATATTCAAGCTTTTGCTCCTGCCCTGAGCCAATTTCATAGAGAGTATTGCCATAAATTACATTCTTAAAAGTATTAAAATTGTATTCCAAACGCCCTAAATAAGATTGCTGCGGTTTCAACGTTGTTTTAGATGTATCTGCTACTTTCAAATCTCGATAGCTCATATTCCAAGATAATTGTGAATGTTCATTTTTATTGAAAGTACCATTCACATTCAATTCATTGACTTTAGACATGTGCACAAAACGATTTGCAATAGGTTGATAATCAAATCGTTGAGAAAAATTAAGTCCTAATGCGCCTGTTGAATCATTGCCCTTTTCTACATAAATCCGCCATAAGTCGTAGTAAAAACTGGCTCTCGTCAAAGTATCTGCTTGAGCATCAGACCGTTGATTTTTTTCTCGTTCGGCATAAGCACCGATTTTAATATTATTAAAAGTTTTGGATATATCAATTTTAGGACGAACAAAATTTGATTTTTCTACCCCTCCGATATCTCGGAGCAGGCTCTCAGTATGTAACGAATTGGCATCTGCCAAAATAGCCCAGTTATTTTTATTAAAAGTAAAGCGTCCTGCATGGCGTTGTCCTTTGTATAATGACTGTCGATTGTATTGCCCATAATCATAACTCATTGAAAACCAATTGATTTTACTTAATTCGAGTGCGCCTGTAATAAATATCTCGCTTGCTGGGGTTTGATTTTGATTCAAATTGCCAATAGCACTGTTGCTGCCAATGGCGGTTCCGATATTCCAATCACGCGTAAACTCAGCTGCCCGATAAGGATTTAATGCTTTAAAGTTTTTCTGCGTCATTTCCGTTTTAATGGTTGATTCTAATGCCCATGATTGTTTTTCACCAAATTTATATTGATTCGTAAAACCCGAAAAAACAGCTAAACCGACATTCGTTGAATCGCCCAGAGCTGAAAAACGGTTGCGGTCATTATTACTCATAGCAACTTCAGTAAAAAAAGTCGTATTTTTCAAAATAGTATAATGAAGCCCGAGAGACATCATCTGTTGCTTGTTGGGTGGAACGAGTTTCCTGACAGGTTCGAAGCCCCCCCTCAGTATGCCGTTGTTATCAGGAGCGACCCATTGATACACCCGCCCATTAACAGCCGAAGCTACTTGTACATAATTCCCTTTACCCTCGCCTACCGGCGTAAAAGTTGCGGTGAATTTGGAAGAATCCGGATTGGTGGAATAAACAAGCACATTTTGATACAATTTATTATTGACCACCGTATCCACCAACTTGTATTGTACCCTATCGCTCCGAAAACCATCTTCGGTAGTTCTGATACTGAAGGGGGCATTTTTATCAAAATCGTTGCCTGAACGGCGCAAAATAGCTTTATCAATTGAGTCCAGTGCTTGTGTTCCGGAAGAGTTTTTGGAATCTTGTTCCGAATACAAGTTGAAAGTCACGCGGGCGGTGCCTTCCGGATTGAGCTTTAATTCATTGAAAAGTGAAAACGTGGAGCGCAAATAACTTTGGTCGGCGTACTCGAATTCGACGATGATACGCGAATCTTTGGTCACAAACCGCTTCGGCGTGAATATGATATCGCCTCGATTATAATCCATAATATAATCATTCTCGTCCCCGCGCATAAGTAACTTACCATTGAAAAAAACTTTTTCCGTTCCCGACAAAATGATAAAAAAAGAGGCCCCCTCAGTACCAAAAAGTTTATAGGGACCTTGATTGCCTTCCTGCACCGGCAGAATATTTCGGGCAAATTTTCCACGAGCAATGCCCACATTGGCTTTGGTAAAAAGGTTAGCAGTTTGGGTTGTCGTCAGTGTTTTTTTGATTAAAAAAGAAGAATTATTGGTATATGATAATCCTTGCACTTTTTTAGCATAATTCAAAAAATAAGAATTGGGTGGCCGGTTATTTTCATAATCACCCGCCACAAGCGTGTTATTGCCTTTTTTTAATTGAATAAAAATTTTATCAATTTCCCGCAGACTTTGCGTATTGCCTTCCGCTTGGATGGGTAAATTATTGTCTGTCATGGATGCCAGAATATCCAAATCGCCCAATTTACCCGCCAGATTGAGGTTGAAATTTTGATTCACAACCAGATTTTGAGCATTACCAATGGATAATCCTTGTGTGTAATTGCCGTTGTATTCCAATCCTTTTTCAAAAATGGGGGCATTGTTAGTCTTATCGTTGCCATATTCAAATTCAACGGGCATAGGTGGTGCCAGAGAATTGATTTGTGCAGAATCCAACCTATAATACTTTTTACTCAAATCGAAGGGAAAGACTCTGTAAGTAATGCTCCTTAAGCCGACCAAACGAGCCTGATTAAAGGTGGGTGGCTTTAGCATAAGAATATTGTTTTTTACATAGAAATAAGTAGTATCAAGATATGTATTGGATTGATTATCAAATATTTGTACCGACTGAGGTATGATAGTTAACGAATCTTTTAAAAGAGTATCTGAAGATACATTCACTGTGACAGTGCGTAGATTGCCGATATATAAATTTTCGATATTTCGTTGATGCTGTTGGGCGTAAATAACTATCGGAATAAGAGTCAAAAAAATAAATATCGAACTCTTCAAAAGCCTTGAGCCATTAAAGAGTTCTCCAAAAAGATGATTTATTTTTTCAATAATAAAAAACATATAATAAAAACGAATTTCAGTCTATTGTTGTGTGAAATTAGGTGAAATTAACGTATTGTCAGAATGATATTTTTTTTATGCTCACGCAATTTTTAACTGTATTCTATACGTTTTAACAAAAAGAAGGATACTAAAGGGTATATCGCTGATATTTGCTATATTTGTATTGTTCTCATTCAAAAACATAACCTAAAACCAATGCCATTAACGGATTATCTCATAGAAATAGAACATGCACGGTTGGGCTTATGGCATATTACCGAAGACGAGGAGTATTTTATAAAAAAACTCCCCCTTACCGAAGCCGACCAAGCTGAACTCAAACCCTTGCGGGGTCGCCGTCGAATTGAGTGGCTGGCTGCAAGGTATTTGGTACAGGTTATGACGGGTTGGGCATATAGTTTAGTCAAAGATGTTTTTGGAAAGCCCCATTTATCGGGTAGCGATTACCATGTTTCCGTTTCTCATTCTAAGGATTATACAGCCGCTATTATAGCACCGGAGGTCGTTGGGATAGATATCCAATATTTGACGCCTAAGTTGGAGACTGTTGCTTGGCGAGTACTGAATGAATCGAAGTTTAAAAATCTCAACGAAGAGAAACGTTTGGAGCATTTACACGTTTACTGGGGAGCAAAAGAGGCTTTGTATAAGGCTTACGGGCAGAAAGATTTACATTTTAAAGAGAATATCCTCATCCAGCCGTTTCATTATCTTGAAGACGATGGTTATTCACACGGCATGGTCAAAAAAGATGGGAAAGAAAAAACTTTTCATATTTATTATAAAAAAATAGAACATTATATTTTAGTTTATGCAATTGAAAAAGATGAAACCGGTCATAGGTTCATGGTTCACAGCCATTAGTTGTTGTTTTACAATGCTGATATTCTTCTCCGAATGTAAGCATAAAGACGCTATTTTAAAAGAACAATCTAAAGGTTTACCGGCAGATTTTGTTCAATTTTATGAAAAATTTCATACCGACAGTGCTTATCAAATGGCACATATTCAATTTCCGTTAGAAGGCTATCCGGCACAAGCCGATAGTTCTGTGCTTGCCGCAGGGAACTTTCGTTGGACTGCTGATAAATGGATTATGCACCGGATGAAAGGTTTCACCGATAGCCTCTATACTCGCTCATTTGATGTCGCTATCCCCGGAATTGTCACTGAGACAATTCGTCAAAAAAATACTCCTTTTAGTATGTATCGCCGGTTTTACAAACGCGGAGAGGAATGGAATTTGATTTTGTATGCGGATATGAATCCATTGCAGGAATAGATGAGCTTTTCAAAATTTGTACCCGTGCTTTATACTGAGGGGGGTAGTTACAGCTTGGATTTTTTGAAAAAAGAGAACGGCTTACAAGTATTAATTTGTAAGCCGTTTTTCTTTATTCATAGCACCCTAATTATTTTTTAGGATTGTTAATAGGTGCGCTTTTTGCATCCGCCGGATTATAAGCCGTTTCATTAGCCGGCACATCCCAATAGTCTAAGAAATTGTATTTAATCGTCGCGTTGGTATTCAGTTTACCGGTAGCGTCAACCACCACAGCACCTGTTCTACCAGGACCACCTTTTTCGCTAACTCCCCAACGGCGGGCATCATAGAAACTTGTTCCACGAAAAGCCAATGCACATCTGCGTTCTTTACGCAATTCTTCCTTTGCATCAGCTAAAGAAACCACTGTACCAGCCAAGTCAGCTAAACCTGCACCTTGGTATTTTCTAACGGCATCAATAGCCACTAAAGCACCCGGAATGTCCCCAGAGTATATTTTAGCTTCTGCTTTCATCAGCTCATTTTCTTCGAAAGTACCTACGAGGTAAATTTCAGAAGCCCCCGGGGTTCTATTGCTATAAACGATAGTCCCGGCAATACCTGTTCCACCGTCTTTTAGAGCGTAGCGGGTGTTGAAAGAGTTGCCCCGGTCGCTGTTTCCAATCCACTGAACACCTTTCACAAAGTTATTCTCAGCACGTTTGTCTCCTGCTTTAAAATCTTGAACAAGACGCTCGCTTAGCTTGTAAGTAGCTGTTCCCGGAGTCGTACTCACAGTTTTAGCGGCTACTGTACCACTTGCTGGGCTCCAAATATCGCCTGCTTCGTTTGAGCGACCTGTAAAAGTCAAATCAGTTGCAGTGACACCGTTGGCAGTAAGGGTTGCGATACTTGACCATTGAGCTGCTGTCATTGAAGCCACGGGTGTATTCACCAAAATATTGCGCGCCTTCATGGTATTGATATTCCTAATCCACATGGCAGGTGTTAAAACGCCACCCTTACCGGTTTGGCAAAAATCGGGAATCAATCTTTTTACAACAACATCATAATCACCCCCTGCAGATAAAGCACCTAATAAGGCTGCTGCTTTATCAAAATTAGCATTGGCTTCAGCAATAATGCTTTCTTTAGCTACGAATGTAGAGTTTGTAACGTTTTTGTCATTATTAATCAAGCCAGCGTAGTAAATAGACCCGATATGAGAATAAGCGAAACCTTTCCACCAGTAAGCCCATGCTTTAATCGTATTTTTCTTAACATCAGCATTGCCTACGAAAGTTACTTTATCTACAAGGTCTAAGATATTGTTGCAGCCATTATTGAGACCATACATATAAGCCCATTCTTGGAAAGGTGTGTTTGAACCACCATTGGCGTTATCATTAATACCCCGCAAAAACTCATATTGATTCTTAGGCGAATTTGGATTTAAGACTGTAGTACCATTATCCAAAACAACGGCATCAGGGCAACCAATTTGATTCAAAAATGCGTTGGCCGCTTCTACACCTATATCGTCACCCATTAATTCATGAAATCCGATAGCACCCGACCAGAAAAAGCCAAACACGCCATCATTAAATTTATCCGCAAGTCCTCTAAAGCCATTGATATAGACTGCTCCCTGTGATAAAGAGAGGATACCCGACTCAGTAGAAGCACTGGCAGGTGTAGGCTGATTTGGGTTTTTGATATCCAACTCGGTTTTTTTACAAGCTGTGAACAAACCCAAGAAAAGCATAAATATGATTACTATTTTATTTCTTTTCATTATTATTTTTTTTTGAAAATGATTAACTCAACTTTTAAAATTGATACTTTTAAATAATGTTAAAGTATGCCAAATCAAAGTTAAAATCCAACGTTTAGACCTACTTGATAAGACCGTAAGTTCGGCATAGTATTGTGGTCTGTACCCCTATCCCATGCAGAGTTGCCGTTATAAACGTTAGAACTGTTAATTTCCGGATCTAAGCCCGTGTATTTGGTTTTTGTCCAGAGGTTACGACCACCTACTGATAATTGAACGCGTTTGAAAACATCCATATTGATGATTTTACTCAAATCAAATGACAGTTCAAGGTTGCGTAAACGGACGAAAGAAGCGTCTTCATAGAAATAGCTCTTCGTACCGTTTCTTGACCGTTCAGCATACACACCTCTATAGAAAGCAGACCAAGCACCAGTCTCACCGTTAATGGTGATAGGTTGAGCGTAATCGCTATGAATACCATCGCGATACATCCATTCTTTTGTTTGGTTGTAAATGTGGCTTCCATTGATCCAATCAAATTGGAAATTCAAAGTGACAATTTTCTTGAAAGAAATACTATTAATGAAAGCCATATTGAATTTCGGATTAGGGTCACCAAAGCTGTATTGACCGGGAGTAAAATAAGGCGCCTTGGTTGTTTTATTCACAACCCACCCATTGCTGGCTACTTC
>JANPGW010000099.1:0-32211 GCA_031424115.1 Saprospiraceae bacterium
ATAAAAACATTGCCGGTTTCTATTTGACGGGCAAAATTTTCCGCTTTTTCTATATCATTCGTCCAAATTGAACACCCCAACCCGTAACGGCTTTGATTGGCTAATTCAATCATTCTTTTTTCATTTTTAACGGTGAAAATACAGCCCAAAGGACCAAAAGTTTCCTCCTTAAAAACCCGCATGGCAGGCGTACAATCCGTAAGCAAAGTCGGTTGAAAATTACAACCATTTCTTTCGCCGCCGGCAACAATTTTTGCGCCTTTAGCCACGGCGTCTTTCAATTGTTTTTCAAGGGCTTCCGCTAAATCCAACCGCGCCATGGGTCCCATCTGTACTGAGGGGTCGGTCGGGTCGCCTTGTTTGATGTTCGCAATGGCTTTGAGGGCGGTATCTAAGAATACATCTAAGTTTTTTTCGGTCACAAAGAAGCGTTTAGCGGCAATGCAACTTTGACCGGCGTTTTGCATTCGGCTTTGAATTGCCGTTTGAGAGGCGTTTTGAACATCTGCATCGTCTAAAACCAACAAGGCATCGCTACCACCCAATTCCAAAACGCTTTTTTTGATGTTTTTAGCCGCTAATCCGGCAAGGCTTGCACCGGCTTTTTCGCTGCCTGTCAGCGTGACAGCTTGGACAATATCATGTGAAACGACTTTTTTGATACTTTTAACGTCGATAATCAGAGTCTGAAAAACATCGCCAAATCCGGCTTCCCGAAATATTTTTTCAATGGCAATGGCACAACCGCAAACGTTGGGGGCGTGTTTTAAAAGCACCACATTACCCGCCATTATCGCCGACGCTGCAAACCGAAATACTTGCCAAAAAGGGAAATTCCAAGGCATCACGGCAAACACAGCACCGATGGGTTCATGGACAATTTTATTGTTTTTTTCGGTAAAAACATGGGTATCACTCAACATATTCTCCGCTTCTTCCGCAAAATAAGCGCAACAAAGGGCGGATTTTTCAATTTCGGCGATGGCTTCACTGGTAACTTTGCCCATTTCAGAAGTGATGATTTGGGCGAGTTCATTTTTACCCCCCCTCAGTATAGCCGCTACTTTTAACATTTTTTCCCGCCTTTCTTCAAAGGGAGAATTTCGAGAGATATGATAGACTTTTTGGGCTTTTTCCAAGGATAGTTTTATCAAGGCATTATCCCAAACAGGATATTCAGCGATGGTTTCGAGGGTAAAAGGATTGACGGATTTAAAAATTTGGTTAGTCATAGTTAGGTTTGGTCAGGTGAATGAGATAAAAATTTTCAATTTTATCAAGATTCTTGATAAAATTTCGGTAAAAATAATCAATTTCGCCACTAAATATAAAGCAATAACAACAACAAGAATGAGAAATAAAAAAATTGACATCCTCAGCGTCGGCGAATTGTTGATAGATATGATTTCGACTGATTTTGCTGAAACGATGGATGAAGCCGAATTGTTCAAACGCATTCCCGGCGGCAGTCCAGCCAATTTATGTATGAATATGAAACGGTTGGGGAATAACGTCCGCCTCGTTTCAACAGTTGGCAAAGATGATATGGGACATTATCTGATGAATTATGTTAAAAATCTGGGGTTGGAAACGCTTTCGATGCGTCAAGTCGCTTTTCCAACGACCTTGATATTGGTGACGCGTTCCCAAAATGTCAGTAATTTTGAAGCATACCGCGGGGCTGATTGCCGCATTTCAACCAATCAACTCAACGAAAAACTTTTGGAAAATGTCGCTATTTTTCACACCACTTGTTTTGCTTTGAGTAAAAAACCCGCCCAAACCAATATCCTGCGGGCAGCACGCATTGCCGCCGGATTGGGTTGTCAATTGAGCATTGACGTCAATTATGCCCAAAAAATATGGGAGAATCAGGAGGAAGCGCAACGCATAGTTGCCGAGTTTTGTAGCCACGGCGCATTTGTTAAGTGCAGCGAAGTGGACTGGGAGCGGCTCTACAATTCAAAACTCACGGACGCTGAGGCAACCGCTCGCCATTTTCTGAATTTGGGTGCCAAAGATGCGTGTATCACATTAGGTGGAGAAGGATGTTTGGTGGCTTCGAATACTGAGGGGGCTCATTTTTTGCCTTCCAGAAAAGTAGAAGTCAAAGATACGACGGGTGCAGGCGATGCTTTTTGGTCAGCGTATCTCACCGGTCGTTTGGACGGGCACGATATTGTCAATGCCGCAAAAGCGGGTAGGAGAATGGCGGAGCTGAAATTAGCGCATTTTGGTCCTTTACCGACTATTGTGGATAAAAATGTGGTGTATGAGGATATTGTATAAATGACGTCAAACTGTTGCCTATCAACTTTAACAATGACTTTTATTATCTTTTTTCAATTTTATTGCCTTTACTTTTACATCATAAAAAAATACAACTATGAAAAAAAGAACAGGCATTTGGTTGGATTATAAAGACGTCTACATCGTGGATATGGATGAAAACGGTGAAATGACTTATAGACACCTCAATTCGCACGTGGATATGTCGCATCCGAAAGGCGGTAGTCGGAGCAAATCCGAATGGGGTCCTCAAGGCGGTGTATCTGAACGCAATTATTTGGAACGCCGAGAACATCAAGAAGAAGATTATTACGAAAAAATCATGGAAGAAGTAAAATCTGCCGATGAACTTGTTATTTTTGGCGCCGGACAAGCCAAAAAAGAACTCAAAAATGTGATGCACGATACTAAGCATTTTCATCCGACCGTGCGGGCGATTTTGACGGCACATCCTTTGAGTGAAGGGCAATTAAAAGCGAGAGTTCGGGAATATTTCGAAAACCCCGAACAGTTCGAACAAGATAAGGAAGAATAACTATGGTTATTGTTTCATTTGGATTTTTAATCAGACCGCAAGTCCTCAATGGGCTTGCGGTTTTTTTATGGACGATTTTGCAATTGAAAAGTGTTGGACTTGATTACAATCGTGTGTACAATATTATAAATCTGTCCAACACTTATCACCTACCTATTAATGTGTGATATTGATATTTTTTACAAAATCCTTTTTGCCGGGAGAGGTTATTCTAAGTGTGTATTGCCCTGAAACAAGCTGTGAAACATCTACTTTTACGAGTGCATCTCCAATTTTATCAAAGTGTTTAATTTGAACTGTTTGACCCAATTGGTTATACAAAAAAATGTGCGCAGGTTTGTTATTAGCAACATTTAAATCAATATTGAGTTCGGATTCAGCCGGATTAGGGAATATACTAATTTCACTAAGAGACCCAAAGGTTACTTTTTTTACTTCGCTGAAAACAGATGAACCATCATTGAAAACCAATTTTATTCGATAGTAATTATCACCTTCATTTGGCGCGTTGTCATATTCTGTAAAATATTGTAAATCATTGTCTTTACTCGTACTATTAACAATTTTAAGTTCTTCAAAATCATTGGTATTAGGGTTAAATTTCTGAACGGAGAAATAATCGTTATTTTGACCGGTGTTATTTACCCATTCAATTTTCGACCTATTATACTCAGGTAAGGCATCAATTGTGAAAATTTTATTGGCAAGTAGTTTCGCAAGGGGAGCATTGACGGTAAATTTGCGCATCATATCATGATCTTCATGGGATAATATGTGACAATGCCACAGATATTCACCTGCTCTATCAAATTTTGCTTTTAATTGCACAACTTCTCCAGGTTGGATAATATAAGTATCCTTCCATCCATTGTCGGTTGGGAGGAAAGTCTTGGGTTTCCCCGTCAAATTTATCTTACTCACAATGATTCCCGTTCCGATTCCGCCATTATGCAACACGATGGGTTTTGTACTGAGTTTTCCCTTGAAAGTCTGTTTGCTCAAAACTTGAAAAGATACAAGATGAAGATGGATAGGATGTGCATCCATTGTGGTGTTATAAATTTCCCAAGTTTCTGTATCATTCAAATTGATCGTTTCTGTTTCCGAGTTGTGCCATAAAAGTGAACCGTTATTGGGGTTTGTTGCATCAACTATTCCCAACATTGGCAAAATGCGACCAAATTGGTCGGTGCCTTCAAAAAGCCCTAATTTTCTGATTTTGGCAGAGGCACCAAGAGGCGTTATAGTACCATTTATGGGTCTTAGGTTAGTAGTATTGGAAATAATAGGTTCAACAATTGTCCGGTCTAAAGGTTGAATTACTCTAAATTGCATCACATGACCTGTAGTGGCCGGATTTGACGCCGGAGATTTGGGATTACCAAAAGGGCCATCTGGTCCATTATTAAGTAGAGTAATTGTTTTGCCCGTAAAATTTGTAAAATCAACAATAATTTCAGCTCGTTCACCGGGAGCTAAATCTAATTTGGTTTTAACCTGAGGGTTATTTAATTTACCATTGTCTGTCCCAATCAGCATGAATGATGCCTTATTGGATAAAGCAAAAGTATAAACCCTTGAATCAGACCCATTCAACAAACGAAGCCGATATTTTCGAGGCTCAACATTCATAAATGGCCATACCATACCATTTACTAAAATAAAGGTGCCAAAAAACTCAGGTTGTCCACTTGGAGCCGTAGCTGTAGTTCCAGGAGGTACATTGGAAGGATAATACAACTGTCCCGTATTAGTAAACATCCTATCTTGGATAACAAGTTCTCTATCATATTTTCCCCGTGGAAGACTTATAGCTTGGTCATTCGCATCATTTAGTAAATAGAACCCTGCTAATCCTGCGTAAACATTTAACCTTGTAATGCCTAAAGTATGATCATGATACCAAAGGGTAGCTCCTTCTTGACTATTATCGTAGGTGTACACACTTTTTTTCCAATTTAAACCTTTTTCTGCATAAAAAGGAGTGTACCAAGCTTCGGGACCTCCGTCGCTTGCCGATTCAGAGTGCCCGCCATGTAAATGCACTACGGCGGGGATTCCTTGAGTTGGCATTGCCATGTGATAAGTATGGTCAATTGGCAAGAGATGCGGCGAAAGTAGATTATTAATCCATTCTACATTGACAGGTATTGTGCTGTTTGCCAATAAAGTGGGTCCCGGATAAGTTGCTGACCCTTTGGGACCATAACCCCAAACAGTAGTTTTAAGTGGGTTATTTAAGGAGTTAACTAATCCCAAAGACTGTGAGATTTGCGCCATTTCAAAAACATTCGTTTGGGTTGTGCTCAATTGTATTTTTGTTGGCACCGGTACCGGGTTTTGAAATTTTGGATGAGTCAGAGCATCCAGTAAAGGTATTTGCGCAATTAAACTGTTTGTAATTAATACAAATAAGGTAAGTAAAGAAACTCTCATAACATATATAGGTTTGGTTAAAAAATCAACTTATTTACAAAGATGCTTAATCTCTGAAGTTTGAAATTTTTTAAATAAAGATCGGTTGAAATGCAGGAGTTGGTTAATTGTTGTAAAAATTTATTCCTGCTATATGTTAAGGAGAGGACTAAAATGGAGTCACCTTTTTTAAAGGTTTTCAGTCTCACAATATTATAAAAATAATTTAAATAAATCAACTTTGCGAGCCAATTATTTATGTATAACGTACTAAAAACCTATCTTTTAAAGAAATAACTATATTTGCTGTTGCGAGTTATTTACTTTAAGGTGTCATATGCGTTTTTTTTTGAAGCTTCTGACACCTGAAAAGCAACCTGAAAACAAAAAAGAAGCCACCAACTTTTAACAAGTTAGCGGCTCATAGAGGTTTTGAAGCGGTATCTTCAAAATTCAGAAATCACTGTATTTTACTATTGGTTCATCTTCTGAATCGCCATCAATTCTTTCATTGTTTTTTGCATGCCATCGGTCGAACCATCCAAGAAAATCACGTTGCCTTTACCGTCGGTAGCAAAGTTTTTAATGGCTTCAGTCCACATCGCAAACATCAAAATTGACGAATCGAGTTTGGCGTCTTCCATTTCTTTGGCGGCTTCTGCCATACCCCGAGCCACTTCTTGACGGAAAAGGGCGACACCCTGACCACGGAGTTGAGCGGCAATTTTTTCCGCTTCCGCCGATATTTTGATGGCATTACCATCGGCTTCGGCAGATTTGGTTTTGGTAATCAAAAGCGCTTGACCTTCGTTTTCAGCGGCAGCTTTAAGGTTGTTAGAAGCTACAACTTTTGCCATGGAGCGGGTAATTTCATCATCAAAAGTAATATCGTTGAGTTGTAAATCTATCAAGTGATAACCCCAACCTTCGAGAATATGATCCAATTGATCTTTAACATCGTTCACAATTTCGCGTCTTAAACTGAGTATTTCAGATTGCTTACGGGTGGCAACATACCCCCTTACCGAACCTTCAACCGAACGAATCAACGATTGCATAAAATTGTTGTCATTCACGAATTTAAATGCCGCTTTCTTGATATTTTCTTCCGATTCATCCATAACAGCATACAAAATTAACGCCTTGAAATGGACATTGGCTTGGTCTTGCGTAATGGCTTGAAATTCAATTTCAATAGATTTATTTTGAATGGAAACCGTTTTGAAAATCTGTTCAATCACCGGAATCAGAAAATTCAAACCCGGGCGTAGAATGCGTTGATATTTTCCAAAAACAGTGACAAGGGCGACAGTTCCCTGATTAACTGACTTGAAAGTCATGAAAAATAAAGCAACTGCAATAATGGCAAAAATAATAATAGGATTCATAAAGTGCCTTTCTTTTATTTGTGAAGAATAAATTTATATAATTAAACCCCTAAAAGGGTGTTACAAGTTTCATTCAATGGATAAATTAAGACAAATGAAATGTTTTTTCGCACCAATTCCTATTTTTTAGCGATGAAAAAAAGGTAGTTGAAATAAATATCAAAAAGCATATAATAAACGTTTAAATTTGCGCGGAAACGGGAGGTGTAAATGTATCAAAGCATCATTTTTACCTTATTTGAACTTGAAAATTGATTTAAGAGAAAGTGTATGTCCAAATTTAATGTAACGGAAAAAATGAAGAGTAAAAAGGCCCAATCGTTAATTATGGTGGGGTTAACAGCCTTAATATTGGTTTTTATCAATCTATTAGCTAATGTTTTTAATGGACATATTGACCTGACGGAAGAGAAACGCTTCACGCTCACCGAACCGACTAAACAACAACTCAAAAGTTTAGACGATGTGGTTTTTGTACGCGTTTTGTTGGAAGGTAAATTTCCGGCTGCCATTAAACATCTGCAAACTTCTACCCTCGATATGCTCGAAGATTTTCATAGCTTGAATCCGCTTATTGAATACAAATTTGAAGACCCTTCAGTAGGGGGGACGGCAGAGGAGAAAAAAAAGCGTTTTGAAGATATGCGACAAGATGGTCTCATCCCTATGCGTTTAAAATTGGTGGACAATGCCGAAAAAACGGAGCAATATATTTATCCATTTGCCGAGTTTAATTATAAAAATCGCAAAGTCATTGTCAAACTTTTGGAGGAAAATTCGCCCGGTTTGAGTCCGGATATGGCGTTGAACAATTCGGTGTCGTTATTGGAATACAAATTCTCAAATGCTATCCAAAAACTCATCAAAAATGACCGTCCCAATATCGTCTTTACGGAAGGTCATGACGAATTGAAAAAAGAAGAAACGGCAGATTTAGAGAAAACGCTCCGCGCTTTTTTTGATACGGGTAGAATAAACCTCGATTCCATCGGTGAAATTCCGATAAAAACGGACAATAAAGTGGATATTTTGGTCATTGCCAAACCTAAAACGGCTTTTACTGAAAAGCAGAAATTTCAGATTGACCATTACGTGATGCAAGGCGGAAAAGTCATTTGGTTGATTGATAAACTCAACGCTGACCTCGCCGGTATGCAAAAAACGGGCGAAATGTTGCCTACTGAATATCCTCTGAATATTGATGACATTCTTTTTAAATATGGTGCACGCATCAATCCGAATTTGGTCGTCGATATGCAATGCGCTCGCATTCTTTTGGCTACGGGGCAAGCGGGCAACACCTCTCAGTATGAACCGTTTTCGTGGTATTATTACCCGATTGTGGCGCCAAGCAGCAAGCATCCGGTGGTTAAAAGTTTGGATAGGGTATGGTTGCAATTTCCAAGTTCTATTGATACCATCCGCACGAAAAGCCTTGTCAATAAAACCGTGATATTGGCTTCTTCACGCACAAGCCGCTTGCAATTCACACCGACGCGACTGAATTTTGAAATTCTGCGTTATCCGGCTGACCCCACAAAGTTTGATAAAGGCGCTCAACCTATGGCTTTGATGCTCGAGGGACAGTTCACGAGTTTGTTTGAAAATCGATTGACCCCCGAACAACTCGCTTTTTTTGCCCAAAAAGGCGAAAGTTTTACCCCCCTCAGTATAGCCACTAAAATGTTGGTTGTTGCTGATGGTGACGTAGCACGCAATGATTTTGATGCCAAACAAGGAACAATTACGCCGTTGGGCTATAATCGAGATGAAAAATATAAATTTGCGAATAAAGACTTTTTGCAAAATGCCATCGAATACATGCTCGACGATAAAGGCATCATAGAAGCCCGCGGCAAAGAAGTGAAATTAAGACTGTTAGATTCGGTAAAAGCCAAAGACAATCGCACCATGTGGCAGGCACTGAATATCGTTTTGCCCTTGGCTTTCATAGGACTTTTTGGTGTTTTTTATTTTTGGAGACGGAAAAAGACTTACGGGCAAAGTGCTTAATTTTTTCAAAAACAGACTTGCATGAAAAATACGAATTGGATCTTATTGGTGGCTGTCATAGTTTTAGGAAGTACATCTATTTGGTATTTCAATCACAAGAAAAATACAAATTTAAGCGGCTATGATTTTGAATTTGCAATAAAAGATACCGCTAATGTCTATAAAATTTTTCTGGCAGATAGGAGTGGTAAAACAGTAACTTTATTCAGAAAAAACCCAACGGATTGGACGTTGAATGATAAATTCAAAGCTCGTCCCGATGTCGTTCACAATTTGTTAGAAACCATTAATCGAGTAGAATTGAAATACCGTTTACCTCGAAAAGCGGTGGACAATGTGGTCAAAGACATAGCGACAAATGCCATTAAAATTGAAATTTACGATAAAAATAACCAGCTTTTGAAGTCTTATTACGTAGGTGGTTCGAACATGGATGAATCCGGCACGCACATGATGATGGACAATGCGAATGAGCCTTACGTGACGCATATTCCGGGTTTTAACGGTGGCTTGCGGGTTCGTTATTTTACGGATGAAATAGACTGGCGCGACAGAATGATTTTTACTTTGACACCTGAAGAAATCAAATCGGTCTCCATCGAATATCCATTGCAAAAAAGTAAGTCTTTTAGAGTGGTGAAATCTCCCAACGTCTTATCCAAAAACGGTGATTTTATCGTGGAACCACTTTTTAATTTAACACCGCGTATCAACTCCGAACCTTCCAAAGGTTTAGTTGAATCCTTTCTTTTGGGATTCAAGTTTTTGGGTGCGGAAGGTTTTGAGAACGGTTTTGTCCGCTTGGATTCTCTTAAGTCAACCGTACCTTTTGCGATAATCAAAGTCGAAACTCAAAATGGCACATCTAAATCATTATCACTTCATCCCATCATTTCTCGCAATGCTGACGGTAGCCTCATAATGGACAATGGAAAAAGTATTCAGATTGAAAAATACTATGGTGAAGTAGAAAGTGGCGACGTATATTTGATTCAACATCTGGTTTTTCAAAAAATATTTTGGGCTTACCCCAGTTTTTTCGGGGTGAAAAAAGTTTCCAATTGAGTTGAAAATTCATTTAATTCCCTTTGGCTTATTGAAATCAAAAATCATAACTTATTGGTTATCAATGATTTAAATCTTATTTAGACCTATTGACTGTCGTAACAATATTTTTAATTGACAGTTGATAGACAAGTTGAAGCTGTAATTTTGACATTCACAACAGAAGAATTTTAATTAAAAAATCAAGATATTTTGGAAAAATTAAACAAATATAGTCAAGCAGTTACACAAGACCCCACTCAACCGGCAGCACAAGCGATGCTTCACGGTATCGGGTTAACGGATGAAGACCTCAAAAAAGCGCAGGTGGGCATTGTGAGCACAGGTTGGGAAGGCAATCCCTGCAATATGCACCTCAACGGTCTTGCGAAAGACATCAAAGAGGGTGTTAATCAAGCAAATTTGGTTGGTTTGATATTTCATACTATTGGCGTAAGCGACGGTATTTCAATGGGAACAGACGGCATGCGTTTCTCTTTACCGAGTCGTGACATCATCGCTGATTCCATCGAAACTGTTGCTTCCGCTCAATGGTATGATGCCATTGTGGCTGTGGTTGGTTGCGATAAAAATATGCCCGGTGCGATGATGGCAATGGGTCGTTTGAATCGTCCTTCGATATTGGTGTATGGTGGAACAATTGCTCCCGGTTTTTATAAAGGTCAAAAATTAGATGTCGTTTCTGCTTTTGAGGCGTTGGGCCAAAAAGTTGCCGGCACCATTTCAGATTTTGATTTTAATGAGGTGGTTCATAGAGCCATTCCGGGTGCAGGTGCGTGCGGCGGTATGTACACGGCAAACACGATGAGTTCTGCCATTGAGGCTTTAGGGATGAGCCTTCCGGGCGATGCTTCAAATCCGGCAGTCGGTCGGTCAAAGCAAGAAGAATGTGAGAGAGTAGGGGCGGCCATCAGAAACTTATTGGTTAAAGACATCAAGCCGCGTGACATTGTGACCCGTAAATCTTTTGAAAATGCCTTTACAGTATTGACGGTTTTGGGTGGTTCTACGAATGCTGTGATGCATTTAATTGCTATTGCAAAAGCATTTGGAGTGGAATGGACAATTGATGATTGCCAAATGATGTCAGACAAAACGCCCTTTTTAGCGAATCTGAAACCTTCCGGCAAATATGTGATGGAAGACCTTTTTGACGTAGGGGGTATTCCTGCGGTTATGAAATATTTATTGAACAATAATATGTTGCACGGTGATTGTTTGACCGTTACCGGTAAAACAATCGCTGAAAACTACGCTGATACAGCGCCTCTTTCTGAAAACCAAGCCGTTATCCAACCGCTCAGCAACCCGATTAAACCACAAGGACATATTCAAATTTTATATGGTAATTTGGCAGAACAAGGTTCAGTTGCCAAAATTACCGGCAAAGAAGGAGAAATTTTCAAAGGCAAAGCCAAAGTTTTCGACGGTGAACAAGCGGCCAATGATGCCATTACCGCCGGAAAAATTGAAATGGGCGACGTCATTGTTATTCGGTACGTTGGCCCCAAAGGAGGTCCCGGAATGCCTGAAATGTTAAAACCGACTTCCGCTATTATGGGTGCCGGTTTGGGTAATTCCGTTGCTTTAATTACGGACGGTCGCTTTTCGGGCGGTACACACGGGTTTGTGGTGGGACACATCACGCCGGAAGCACAAGTCGGTGGTCTGATAGCTCTTTTAGAAAATGGTGACGAAATAACCATTGACGCTGTCTCTAACCGATTAGATGTTGATTTGTCAGATGCCGAAATTGAACTCAGAGCCAGTGCGTGGAAACCACGCCCTTTGAATGCCAAAGGAGGTATTTTATTGAAATACGCCAAAACAGTCTCAACGGCAAGTGAAGGCTGCGTCACTGATGAATTTGATAATTCTCCGATTTTTGAACTGATGAAATAATTTTTAGCCTAAATTGAATCTAACCAAATCGCCATACTCATAAATTATAGAATGATGAATAAAAATGCTTCTTATACAGACGAAATAACGATGGTTACCCCCCCCGAGGTTTCGGGATTAGACCCCTCAGTATCAAAGCCGAAATTGAAGATAACAGGGGCGGAGGCTATCTGTATGTGTCTTTTAGAAGAAGGCGTTGATACCATATTTGGCTATCCGGGCGGTGCCATTATGCCTTTTTACGACGCTTTATACCATTATATGGATAGAATTCGCCATATTTTGCCCCGCCATGAACAAGGTGGTATTCACGCTGCTGAAGGTTACTCTCGAGTCACCCGAAGAACAGGTGTCGCAATCGCTACGAGTGGTCCCGGTGCTACAAATTTGATTACGGGGTTGGGTGATGCTATGTTGGATTCAACACCGTTAGTGTGTTTTACGGGTCAAGTAAGGGGTAATTTGTTAGGCACTGACGCTTTTCAAGAGGTTGATGTGATTGGTTGTACTTTTCCGGTGACCAAATGGAGTATTCAAATAACCCAAGCGAAGGATATTCCGGCAGCTATTGCGAAAGCATTTTACGTAGCTAATACCGGTCGTCCGGGACCTGTTTTGATTGATGTGACGCGCACAGCCCAAGTGGAAACTTTTGAATTTGACGGTTATACCCGCAATCCTAAAGTTAGGAGTTATTTTCCCAATCCTAAACCCAAAGCAACTGCCCTTCAAGCGGCGGCTGATTTGATAAATAGTGCTAAAAAGCCCTATATTTTTGCGGGACACGGTATTCAAATTGCCGGAGCAGAGCAAATTTTCAGAGAATTTGTTGAAAAAACGGGGATTCCTGTTGGTCATACGCTTCATGGTTTAGGCAACTTACCTACCGGACACGAATTAAATGTCGGCATGCTCGGTATGCACGGCAATTACGGTGCGAATATTAAATGCAATGAATGTGATGTGTTGATAGCCATCGGTATGCGGTTTGATGATCGCGTAACCGGTGATGTTTCTCGTTTTGTGAAACAAGCAAAAGTCATTCATATTGAGATTGACCCGGCTGAAATCAATAAAAATGTCAAAACGGAAGTAGCCATCAATTCGGATGCTCATTTAGCTTTAACTGCCTTGTTGCCTTTGGTTGAAAAGAAACAATATCCTGAGTGGCTTGCTGAGTTTCGTCAATGTGATGCTATTGAGTATGACAAAGTCATTCGTACCGCTCTTAATGGTGCCGATACTGAGGGGGTAGTAGCTGGTGAAGAAATCAAGATGGGGCAGGTTGTTCGCGAGGTGTCAAATCAAACCAACAGAGATGCCTTGGTTGTAGCAGACGTAGGTCAACATCAAATGTATGCTGCTCGTTATTATGAATGGAAACATACTAACCAATGGGTTAACTCAGGCGGAGCGGGCACTATGGGTTTCGCTTTGCCGGCTGCATTAGGTGTTAAATTGGCGTATCCTGAAAAAGAAGTCGTTGCTTTCATCGGCGATGGCGGTTTTCAGATGACGCTTCAAGAGTTGGGTTGTTTTTCTCAATGGGATGTTAGAGCTAAGATTGTGATTCTCGACAATGAATATCTCGGTATGGTGCGCCAATGGCAACAACTTTTTTTCGAAAAACGCTACTCTTCTGTCGAATTGAAAAATCCGAATTTCTGCATGATTGCTGAGGGTTTTGGTATCAAAGCTAAAAAAGTGACAAAATCATCAGAGTTGAAAGCGGCGGTGGCGGAGATGCTGGCTTATCCGGGGCCTTTTTTGCTGCATGTGATGGTTGAAAAAGAAGAAAATGTGTTCCCGATGGTGCCTGCAGGTGCTTCGTGTGCAGAAATCGTTTTGGAGTGATGCTTTTACACGATTTTTTTTACACTAATTGCGCTAATTTTTACACGAATTATGCTCATGAGGTGTTGGTTTGCCTTCGGCATTTTTTTTACACTAATTGCGCTAATTTTGTTTAGAAAAGAATGCAAGTCGCTTGAATAATATTGTTTTTTTAACAAATAACACATACTATGATGCGTTAGAGATTGAGTTTCAATTGAGAGATATTCCTTATGTCAGAGAAAAACAATTTACTGTATTTTACAAAGAAACACCCTTAGAAAGACATTTTTTTGTTGACTTTTGGGTATTTGGTAAAATTAATTTAGAAATAAAAGCCGCTTCATTCATTGCAGAGGAGCACATCGCTCAAACGCTCAATTATTTGGCTTGTTCAAAACAAAAATTAGGACTGATAGCCAATTTCGGCGAAAAAAGCTTTGTCTCAAAAAGAATTATATTATAAAATTAAACTTTAACCCAATAAATATAATTCGTGTAAAAAAAACTGCCGAAGGCATGCCTACACTTAATAAGCATAATTCGTGTAAAAAATAGTGCCATTCGTGTAAAAAAAACTGCCGAAGGCAGACTATATACAATCAGAAAATAAGAGTCAAAATATGAATGAAATAAATCAATATACCATTTCAGTTTTCACTGAAAACAAAACAGGACTTTTGATGCGCGTAGTGATGGTATTTACCCGTCGGCACATCAATATCGAGTCTTTGACGACCTCACAATCATCCATTGACGGTATTTTCCGATTCACCATTGTGGTCAATATCACCGAAGAACAAGTTAAAAAACTTGTTCAACAATTGGACAAACAGGTGGATGTATTAAAAGCATTCTATTACGTGGACGAAGAAATCATCAACCAAGAAATTGCGCTCTATAAAGTGCCAATTGCTGCTTATCAAGACCCAGGTACTATGATTTTATTGATGCGCAAACATTCTGCTCGCATTTTGACGGTGGAAAAAGAGTTTGTTGTCATTGAAAAATCCGGTTTAGAGTCAGAAACGCAGGCTTTGTTGGATGAATTGCGCCAATACGGGATATACGAATTTGTTCGGTCAGGTCGGGTAGCGATTGCCAAACCGATGGAACAATTGAACAATTATCTGAAATCTTTGCAGTTGGAAGAGGCGAATTAACCTCAATAATCAATGAAAAATATTGAAACAATAGCCATTCACGAAGGCTTCAAAGGAGATAAAGAAACAGGTGCGGTGAGTATGCCCATTGTTTTATCCACCACTTTTGAGCGGGATACTGAGGGGGGCTTTCCGGAAGGCAGAGACATCTACTCCAGGGCGTCCAATCCCAATCGCCGAGCGTTGGAACTTAAATTGGCTGCTTTAGAAAATGGAACGGAGGCAATGGCTTTTTCGTCGGGTCAAGCGGCGACAATGAGCGTTTTTCATTCGCTCGAGCCCAACAGTCATGTCATTATTCCGGATGATATTTACTACGGGACACGGGTAATTTTAGAAAATTTGTACGGGCGTTGGGGTTTAACTTACAGTGCCATTGATATGTCAGATATCAAAACCATCAAAAAAAACATCCAAAAAAACACTAAATTAATTTGGATTGAATCGCCTTCAAACCCCAGCTTGAAAGTGGCGGATATTGAAGCCATTGTACATCTGGCAAAAGATAAAAATATCATTACTGCGTGCGATAATACTTGGGCGACGCCTTATTTTACTCAGCCTTTGGACATTGGTGTGAACATAGTCATGCATTCCACGACTAAATATTTCGGTGGGCACAGTGACATCATTGGCGGTTGCATAGTAGTAAAAAATCAGGATACATTCGGTCAAAAAATAAGAGAATTTCAAACATTAGGGGGGGCTGTACCCTCATCATTTGACAGTTGGCTATTGTACAGAAGTCTTTCAACTTTTCCAATGCGCATGAAAATACATGCAGAAAACGCCCAAAAACTGGCAGAATATCTCGAAAAACACCCTAAAATTGAACAAGTACTGTATCCGGGTTTAAAAAATAATCCTTACCATAAAGTGGCTAAAAAGCAAATGAAAGGCGGTTTCAGTGGTATGATGTCCATTTTAGTGAAAGGCGGCGCAGCGGAAACTTTGGCTTTAGCGTCCCATTTTCAACTCATCAAACACGCCACAAGTTTAGGCGGTGTCGAAAGTTTGGTAGACCATCGACAAACAGCTGAGGGTGTACATTCGGTTAGTCCGCCAAATTTGCTCAGAGTATCGGTAGGCGTTGAAAATATAGATGATTTGATTCAGGATTTTAGACAAGCCTTAGACCGGATTTAGGGTTAATAGTGCAGTTGAACATTGTAATCAGCGTAATAATTGTCATTTAATATCTCGAGCATATTTTTTTTCTTTGTGGTAAAATTAAGGATTTATTATCGAAGATTTTATTTTCTATAAAATTTCGGCAATGAGGTCAAGCAATCAAAAAATTAAAATAAATTTAAAAATCAAATAATTATCATGGCTCAATTAAATTTTGGTGGCGTTATTGAGAACGTCGTGACGCGTGAAGAATTTCCGCTTGAAAAAGCACAACAAGTATTAAGCGAAGAAACAATTGCGATTATCGGTTATGGTGTGCAAGGACCAGGACAAGCATTGAACTTACGCGATAATGGTTTTAAAGTAATTATCGGTCAGCGTAATCCTTCAAAATCATGGGATAAAGCGATTAAGGACGGTTTCATTCCAGGTTCAACACTCTTCGACATCGAAGAGGCTTGTAACCGCGCAACGATTATCATGTATTTGCTTTCAGATGCGGCTCAAATCGCTGCTTGGCCCACTATCAAGAAACATTTAACACCGGGTAAGGCGTTGTATTTCTCGCATGGTTTCGGTATCACATATAAAGAACGCACAGGTATCATTCCTCCGGCTGATGTGGACGTTATCTTGACAGCCCCTAAGGGTTCTGGTACGTCTTTGCGCCGTATGTTCTTGGAAGGTCGTGGTTTGAACTCATCATACGCTATATTCCAAGATGCAACTGGTCGTGCATTTGACAGAACAATTGCTTTGGGTGTCGGTATCGGCTCAGGTTATTTGTTTGAAACCAATTTCCAAAAAGAAGTTTATTCTGACTTGACTGGCGAACGTGGTACTTTGATGGGTGCTATTCAAGGTATTTTTGCTGCTCAGTACGATGAATTGCGTCGTAGAGGTCACTCTCCTTCTGAATCGTTTAACGAATCAGTCGAAGAATTAACCCAATCTTTGATGCCTTTGGTGGCTGAAAATGGTATGGACTGGATGTATGCTAACTGTTCAACGACTGCTCAACGCGGTGCATTGGATTGGTGGAAAGAGTTCCGTGATGCAACAGCACCCGTTTTCAAAGCCTTATATGATTCAGTGGCTTCAGGTAATGAAGCGCAAAAATCAATTGACTCTAATTCTAAAGAAGATTATCGTGAGAAATTAGAAGTGGAGTTGAAAGAATTGCGTGAGTCTGAAATGTGGCAAGCCGGTGCAGTGGTGCGTAGCTTACGTCCTGAGCGTCAGAACTCTGCTGAATTGGTGTAAATGAACTGTATTATACCCCCCCTCAGTATAATGCACATAAAATAAAAAAAGGCTCTTCGGTCGTTGGACTGAAGAGCCTTAATTTTTATTTTATCTTCTAACGAGTAAATTTTATTTAAGTTTCAATTTTGAATACACAAAATCTCTTTCTAATTCTAATACTTCATTCGGCGCCAAATCACCCAAGGTCAAATCTGCTATTTTAACCCGAATCAACCGCAAGCAAGGATGCAAAACTTTGGCGCACATGCGTCGCACTTGCCGATTTTTACCTTCTGTGAGCGTTATTTCGACCCAATCCATCGGTTTATTGCCTGAACTTTTGGCGGCGGGGATACGCTGCCACAAGGGTTGACCACCAAAATAATATGGTAAAATGGTGGAATCAATGGCTTTTGCTTTGCAAGGCAGTGTATGGTATATTTTTTTTTCAATTTTAATATCCACCCCTTCTTGGAGTTGTTTCAAAGCATTGTCCGTTACGATATTTTCCACTTGAGCCAAATATGTCCGTTCGTGGGCAAATTGAGGATTCAGTAGGGTATGATTCAATTTTCTGTCGCTTGTCAATAGCAAAAGCCCTTCGCTATCCAAATCTAACCGACCGATAGGATAAACATCCTTCGGAAAGTCGAAATTCAAATCAGCTAAAGTCTTTTGCCCTTCCTCTGATTGCGTGAATTGACAAATGACATCAAAAGGTTTATTAGCTATGAAATATCGGAACATGGATTTTTTTTTTAGTTGACAGTTAGTCAGTACTAACTAACTGACTACTGACTAACTGACAATTACACATTGAACAAGAAGTGCATCACATCACCATCTTTGACCGGATATTCTTTTCCTTCCAAGCGCAATTTACCGACTTCTCGAGCCGGTTTTTCACCGCCTAAAGTGACATAATCATCAAAACCAATAACTTCTGCTCGGATGAAACCGCGTTCAAAATCGGAGTGAATAACCCCGGCGGCTTGTGGCGCTACCCAACCTTTTTCAATTGTCCAAGCGCGTACTTCTTGCACACCGGCAGTAAAATAAGTGATAAGATTGAGCAATTTATAGCAAGAACGAATGACTTTATCAACGCCCGCTTCATCCAAACCCATCATATCGATATATTCATCCCGCTCTTCTTTGGATTCCAATTCAGAAATTTCGGCTTCAATTTGGGCACAAATCAAGATAATTTCGGCCCCCTCAGTAGCGATGGCTTTTTTGACGGTTTCAGTGTGAATGTTGCCATTTTTGACTGAAGATTCATCCACATTCAAAACGTATAAAATGGGCTTGGCGGTCAAAAGCATCATTTCGTCCAAAATAGCTTGATCTTCGGCATTGTCAAATTTGAGGCTGCGCGCTGGATTGCCATTTTCAAGAAAATCAAATATTTTTTGCGCGGTTTCAACGATTCTAACGGCGTTTTTATCGCCTCCTTTTGTGTTTTTCTTAAATTTGTCAAGACGTTTTTCAATGGTCTCTAAGTCTTTGAGAATCAACTCATTATCAATGATGATTTTATCTCTTACAGGGTCAACCGAACCTTCAACGTGGACAATATTATCGTCGTCGAAACAACGGATAACATATACAATCGCATTGACTTCACGAATATTAGCGAGGAATTGATTACCTAACCCTTCACCTTTGCTGGCCCCTTTTATCAAGCCGGCAATGTCAACAATCTCTACTGAAGTGGGTAATATGCGTTTAGGATTGACAATGGCTGCAAGTTGGTCCAAACGGGTATCAGGAACCGTGATGACGCCTATATTTGGGTCTTTTGTCGCAAAAGGGTAATTGGCTGCAAGAGCTTTTGCCGATGTTAAAGCATTAAAAAGAGTTGATTTTCCAACATTAGGCAAACCGACGATGCCGCATTTAAGAGCCATATATAATTTGATGAAATGATGATTGATGAATTTTTAGCGGCGCAAAATTACAATTTTTTACTTGAATATGAAACACAAGTTTAGATTTTAGTGAAAATGGGAACAAATAAGCTTAAAATGAAAAAAGCCTAATGGTTAAATTTACCATTAGGCTCTGTATAAACTTCATCTAAAATAAAACTTTTTTTCATGAGTTCTGTCAGACGAAAGTTTGTACACATTTGACAGTAGTTAAGAATGCTACAACCTTTTTTTCTCATGCTTTACAATTTCACAGTGTAGTAAAAGGTTTCATCGCCAGCCATAACTTCGACCAAATAGGCACCAGCAATCATTTTAGACAAGTCATAACGCTTGTTCAACTGAAAAACTACATAGTTTTTTTCTTCAAAAACCTTATGGCCTTCATTATCAAAAATACTAACTGTGATGTTACTGTAGTTGCCTAATAAGACGTTGACATCTAATTTGTCAGCATTTTGATTCAAAACAGGGAGAAATTTCTCTTTTCTTTCAAGTTCTGAAATTTCAACAGTTTTGTTGTTAACTCTAAATGGTTGAACAGTTCTCAATGTTTTTTTAGTAACGATGAGTTTGTAGTCACCTTCTTCAAGTTTAGAAACATTGTACTTTTTTGTGAAAAATTGAGCGTCTTTGACTTTCTCTACCATGAGTTGGTTGCCTACGGCATCCTCAATAGAGATAACAATTTGCTCATTTTTGATGTTTCCAAGGTCGAGCACAATTGATTTAGGCTCAGAAGAAATTTTCACAGTAGTTTCGCCGAGATACAATAGGTTTTCGATGTTACCGGCATTAAGGTTACTTGTGAACAGAATGGCAACGAATGCCAAAATTAAATACAATCGGGTTTTCATAATTAAAAAATTTAAAATGGATTAAACAATCAGGTGAATAATTTTATTTTTTAAACTAACTACTTTTTCAGAATTTAATTTTATTTAAAAGCAGTTATTTTAGTTTTTGTTTTAAAATTGAATACAACACATAAACATTTAAGAATTTAATTTGGTTCACGGTGCAAAGGTATTTTTTTAAAATTAACTTAGCAAAATTTTAACATAAAGTAAATGTTAATTTTTTTTCTTCAATAATATGACACAAAGTTACAGGCATTTGTTACAGCTATAAAGTAGAGTTCGACCAAGCCAAGTATATTAAGGATGAAGTGTCAAAAAACATAGCCGAAATGTCATTTTCAATTTCACCTTAATGATGGATACTTGCATTCCATCGATGAATGTTATAAGATATTGATAATCAATATTTTATGCTTTGAATTATTAAACAAATTCGCCTTGTTTTTTCTTTTTTTATCAATGAACTGACAACTTAATAGACTTCTTTTTATCTAATTATGTTGCACACTTCTGATTTTAGTTCGACTAACAAAAGGCGTTATTCAACCAACAGTTATTTTTACTCGACGAAAGTTTTCGTAGACGTTATTCGCTTCTTAATTTTTGAGAAAAAGAATCTGTATTTAGGCGTATTATTTTTTGAAAGCTGATACTGAGGGTGGATATTTGAGATATATTTTTATATTTGAAACCGGAATGTAGGATTTTTTTCGACGAGATTGAATCTAAAATATTTATAAAATGACGTCAAATGAGTTAATAAATGTATTTTTACTTCAAATAAAACAAACTCTTTGTCGATGAAAAAATCACTATTTTTATTTCTATTTTTTCCGCTTTTACTCTTTTCTCAGGATACTTTATCATTGAAAGGTTTGCGCCAATCAGTCGAAATTATTCGGGACAAATGGGGCATTGCGCATATTTACGCTCAAAATGAAGAAGATTTATTTTTTGCGCAGGGCTATAATGCTGCTTCTGATCGCCTATTTCAATTGGAAATGTGGCGACGACAAGCTACGGGCACGATTGCTGAAATAATGGGTGACAAGGAGTTGAAAAGAGATATGGGCGCTCGTTTGTTCATGTTCCGCGGCAATATTGAACAGGAACTCAATCATTACCATCCACGAGGCAGTTCAATAGTCAAATCTTTTGTAAAAGGCATCAATGCTTATATTTCAGATATATTAAAAACGCCGGAAAAACTGCCTTTTGAATTTCAAATATTAAAGATAACTCCTCAGTTTTGGACACCGGAAGTGGTCATCAGCCGCCACCAAGGGCTTTTGAGTAATGTGAAAGAAGAATTGAAATATGGTCAAATGGTGCATTTATTGGGTGCAGAAAAAGTAAAAGACCTAATGGATTTTCATCCCGGCGAACCAAAAATTGATTTGGATAAAAAAATTGATGGCGAGGCGCTGTCTCAAGATATTCTTGAATTGTATAATGCTTTTCGGAAACCATTGAAATTCAACCAAGAAGACATTAGAACCAGTGCCATTGATGATGAAAACGCTGATGCCCGATTTGAAGGCAGTAATAATTGGGTTATCAGTGGTAAACGCTCACAAAGTGGCTATCCGATGCTGGCTAACGACCCGCATCGAGCACAAGCTACACCCGCTTTGCGGTATTGGTGCCATCTGAATGCTCCGGGTTGGAACGTTGTGGGCGGTGGGGAACCGAGTATTCCGGGTCTTTCTATCGGGCATAATGATTATGGGGCATGGGGATTGACCATTTTTGAAACCGATAATGAAGATTTATATATTTATGACATCAATCCTCAGAACCCTAATCAGTACAAATACAAAGGTGTATGGGAAAATATGACTATTCGTACTGATTCTATAAAGGTTTTAAATAAACAGCCTTCGGTTGTGACATTAAAATATACGCGACATGGGCCCGTTGTTTTTGAAGATGGGACAAAAAATAAAGCGTATGCTGTACGGGCTGGCTGGTTAGAAGTGGGATGTTCGCCATATTTAGCAAGTTTAAGGATGGATCAAGCCAAATCGTGGAGTGAGTTTCGCGAAGCTTGTCGGTACAGCCGGATTCCGGGTGAAAATATGGTTTGGGCTGATAAATCGGGTAATATCGGTTGGCAAGCAGTCGGTATTTCGCCCATACGACCTAATTGGACAGGGCTTGTACCGGTTGTCGGCGATGGCACTTACGAGTGGGCGGGCTATTTAGACATCGAAAAACTGCCGCATAAAAGCAATCCTATTGAGGGCTATCTCATTACGGCAAATAACAATTTGACACCCAACGATTTCCTTTACCGCAATGCTGTAGGTTGGAATTGGGCGACGCCTTATAGAGCACACCGCATTGAAGAGGTATTATCAAATGGTCATCGGCAAACTTTGACCGATTTTATGTTGCTTCAAAATGATTATCAGTCACTTGCAGCGCGCCAATTAGTGCCTTTGTTGAAAGAACTAACAACAACTGATGAGAATATTGAAAAAGCAAAACAATTGCTTCTGAATTGGGATTTTAATTTAAATAATGAATCTATTGCCGCCACCATCTATGTTGAATGGGAAAGCACATTGGAAAAAAATCTGATTCAACTTTTAGTGCCTGAAAAAGCTCAAAAAGCTATCAAAACCTTTTCAACAAAAAAAATGATAGATTGGCTGACTGTAGGACGACCTGAATTGGGTAATAACCCTTTTGAAGGGCGGAATCAATTTCTTTTGAATGGCTTGGAACAAACCTATGGAGCCTTAAAAGCAAGATTGGGAAATGATATGAATCATTGGCAATATGGTCAATTAAAAAATAAACATATCTTGTTAGAGCACCCTCTCAGTAAATGGGTGAATCCAGACCTCCAATCAAAGATAAACGTAGGACCCGTTATTCGAGGTGGCAATGGTGAAACGGTCAATAGTACCGGAGACAACCTCAATCAAGCAACCGGTGCTTCGTTTCGTATTATTGTTGATACCGAAGATTGGAATAAAACCCTCGCCAACAATTCTCCCGGACAATCCGGAAATCCTAACAGCCCACATTATAAAGACTTATTTGATATTTGGTCAAAAGGGCAATATTTCCCAGTGTTTTTTACCAAGGATAGGATTAAAGAAGTGGCCGAGAGGATTGTCATTTTAAAACCATAATCATTTATAATATTTTATTAGACTTGTTCAAAAATTAAGAATATCCATATAATAGGAATGTTTTTTGCCAAAAGCGGTAAAAAAGCTACCTAAAATGATACTACAAAGTACCTACGTTAGAATTAAGAGTAAAAGAGAACTCAAAAGTTACGCTGGTGTTGATTTATCAACCTACAAAATTTTACATTCTTGTTTAGAAAAACAAGAATTGGAAAAACAAGCTATATTAGCGAATCGCCCTACTCGAAAAAGAGCTTATGGAGCTGGCAGCCCCCAGCATTTAACGAGTATAGATGATAAACTGTTATTCATCTTACACTACTACAAGAGTTATCCCACCATGGACGTTATGGCGACCAAATATGAGATGAGTCGGAGTAGTGTTTGGAACTATGTACACGCTCTAAGTGGTCAGTTACATCAACTATTAGTTGACTTAGGGCATATGCCGTTACGAGAAATGCCTTCAATTGAAGACTTTAAAGCATTTTTAGAAGCGAATAAAGTCCACCAACTTATTATAGATGTCACAGAACGAACCATAGAGCGTCCACAGGATAAAGTCGCTAATAGAGCGCAATTTAGTGGTAAAAAAAAAGACATACGGTTAAAAATACCGTTATGACAGACCTCAATCGGGTCATTCTTTTTCTTGGTTTAACGACAATGGGCGCTCTTCATGATTATTTCTTACTCAAAGAAGAACTTCATTGGTACAATAACCAAGACACTTGGTTTGAATTTATTGAGTTATTCATTGATTTGGGATATTTGGGTATAGTAGATGATTTTGTCATTAAAAAAGTGAATATACCTTTTAAAAAACCTCGAAAATCTAAGGATAACCCAAACCCACAATTAACCGATGAACAAAAAGAACATAATAAAACGGTTTCAAAAACCAGAGTGCGGATTGAACATGCCATTGGTTCTATGAAAATTTTCAATATTATGGCTCATATTTACCGAAATCATAAACAAGGATTTGAAGATCTATCAGCCGGCATTTGTGCCGCTTTACACAATCTCAAAATATCTATCAAATAACCCTTTTTAATTTTTGAACAAGTCTAATAAACATATCCTCCAATGTTTTCACTTCTTTGGCGTAATCTACTTTTTCATTTTCTCTTTCTTCAATTTCGGACAATATCGTGAATGTAAAATTATCTTCCCCAAACGCTACCCAATCCGATTGCATGGCTTTATCACGGTGGCTACCAAAGTTTAACTGCACTTTAAACCTATTCCAAATTGCTCTTAAATTTGTGCTGCTACCAATAAAAACCTTCCCATTTTTTTCATTTTTAATTTGAAAAACACCCATTTGGGGCTTTACCAGTTTGTATTCTTGGGCTAATTCTCTATTGGTTTTCATAATTTCTATATTTTTTGAATTTCTAAAACGGGCGATATTAAAGGGTTTTTATAGAGTAATTCAACGTATTCCGCACGATTTGCCAAAATCATGCGTTGATTGATGGAGCCTTTATCCGTTATTTCACCTTTATCAATGGATAAGGTAAAATCTGCCAATATTGCTCGTTTTATCAAAGTCGAACTGCCAGTGTTTTGCGATGCAAATGTATTTAAAACACCTTGTAATGCCGCTAATACTGAGGGGGTATTCACAATTGTTTTCATATCAGCCTCATCACCTAATCCAGCTAATTTTTTACAAAAATTCATCTCTGGGAATACAATTGCTCCTAAAAAGGCTCGATCATGTCCCGTAATCACGGCATCTTGTATCAAACCCTTGCCAGCCGTGATGAATTTTGCTTTTAAAACACCCACACTTACCCATGTACCCGTATCAAGTTTGAAATCTTCGGCAATGCGCCCATCGAATATCATACCCTTGTTGGGGTCATTTTCATCCACAAATTTCAAGGCATCGCCTGTGCAATAGTACCCCTCAGTATCGAAGGCTTTTGCCGTCGCTTCGGGGTTTCTCCAATAGCCCGGCATGACGTTCGGTGCGCGAAAACGGGCTTCCAATTTACCGCCATTGGGTACTAATTTCAATTCCATACCTGCCACCGGAACGCCCAACATCCCTGAAAAACTGCCAAAATGCACATTAAACATAGAGGAAGGGCTCGTCTCCGTCATACCCAAACCCGATGAAATTAAAATACGTTTTCCTGTTGTCTCATACGCCAGTTGCTCTAAGGCATCCCAAACGTGCTGTGGCATGCCTGCACCTGCGTAAAAAAGGAGTTTTAAATGACTGAAAAATTGCTCGCGCAAGGCTTTGTCTGCTCTCAAATGCGGTATCAAATCCTCGAAACCTTTTGGGACATTGCAGTACATGGTGGGTGCAATCTGACGTAAATTCTCTATCGTTTTACCCAAGCCATGCGGCGTTGGATTGCCCTCATCTATGTATAGTGTGCCTCCATTAAAAAGCGTCAAACCAAAATTATGATTGCCACCAAAAGTATGATTCCATGGCAACCAATCAATGAAAGTCAAACCACCGTTTTGCATAAAAGGGAAAGTTTGCGTGATTTGCTGCCAATTGGTCGTGATATTACCATGCGTATTGATTACACCTTTTGGCAAACCAGTAGAGCCTGAGGTGAAAAGGATTTTGGCGATGGTTTCCGGCTTAATCTCTTTAAACTTACTATTAACTACTATATTTCCAAGTATATCGGTTAGTTCAGATAGGCTAAGAGTCACTTCACTGAATGGAGTATGATGACTAATGGAATTATTTACCGACACAATCTCTATCCCAGATGCAACTGCTTCTAAAGCTTTTTCATATTGTTTTCCATCCTGAACGAAAATCAAACCAGGCGTGAGCAAATCGATTGTATGGCGCAGCTTTTCATAGTCCGTAGATTTTAAAGAATAGGCAGGGGCAATGGCAGAGTAAGGGATGCCAATATGCAAAGCCGCCAAAGCCATTAAACCATGCTCAATACTGTTTTCAGATAAAATTGCCAAAGGTCTTTCAGGTGAAACTTGGGTTTGTAGGAGGTATCGAGCAATACTTTTTACTTTTTCATAAGTTTGAGCATAAGTTAAAGTACGCCAATTGCCTTTTTTGTCTTTTTGACCAATAAAAACCTTATTCGGCGTTTTTTTAGCCCAATGCACAAGGCGTTGCGTCATGCGGTGCGGACGATTTTTGAGCGGAACAGTTGATTTCAAAACGACACCCCCCTCCCCCGAGTGCTCGGGGTGGGGCGTGCTTTGAATATCAATTTTGATGGTTTTTATTTTTAAAAAAGGCGTTTTCTTTAAATCCATTGCTGCTATTAAAATTTTAAAGATGCCAATAATGTTGAAATTTTGAACTAATCTTTTTGGAATTCCCCGGTGGCGCGAATTTGAATCTCATCGTTGACCATAATATTCGCCAATTTTCCACCTATTCCGAAATCACTTCTTTTGATAGTGGTCAAAGCTTTGATACCCAATTGCAACTTTTTATTGTTAGGGTTAGGGTGAGCTGCGGGTCCATTCATAGTAACATCAAAACTAACCACTTTAGTGACACCTTTGATAGTCAAATTTCCAGTCAGTGTGTATTTATTACCACTGATTTTAGTCAAAGAGGTACTTTTAAAACTAAGCGTTGGGAATTGTGCTACGTTGAACATATCCTCACTTTTCAAGTGATTATCCCGCATTTCAAGGTCTGTATTGAGACTCGCGGACTCGATAGTGACTTCAAAAATGGCATCAGATAAATCTGCTTTTGCAGATGTAATTTTCCCATCAAATTTTTTGAAATACCCATCTACTTCCGAAATACCGTGGTGTTCAGCAATAAAAGTAAATTTTGAATGCCCTTTATCAATAGTCCATTGAGCAAAAGCGGCTACGGAAGCCAATAAAAATGTTAAAACAATAATTCCTTTTTTCATAATGAAGTTTTTAAAATTTAAATAAAAATAAAACTTGTTTCTGTTGAAACAGAGGGTATATTAAGGCACTGTAAAACTCATTACAGCCCATTATTCACCTACTTTTTTAGCGCGACCTTCCAGAAAATCATTCAAACGAGATTTTGCTTCGGGGGCATCTTGCGCGATGGCTGCCATCAGTGATTCCATCATCAAACCTCCGTCATGTCCGGCATCCACGATACGTGGGAGTACGTGCATGAGGGCGTAATTGGTCATCCCCGCATTACTGCTTATTTTTTTAGCCAATTCTATGGCTTTCTCCAAGCCATCACCGTTTTCAACAATGTATTGAGATAAGCCAAAAGTGACCCCCTCAGTAGAAGTCAGCACTCGACCCGTTAACATCATATCCGTCATGCGCGCCATACCGATTAATTTCGGCAATCGAACGGATGCCCCGCCACCGACAAAAATACCGCGCTGACCTTCGGGCAAAGCATAAAAAGTCGAATTTTCAGCGACGCGAATATGACATGCAGCAGCCAATTCCAAACCTCCACCCACACAAGCACCGTGTAAAACCGCGACAACAGGCACCGTACCAAACTGCACTTTTTCTAAAGCCCGATGCCACATACGTGAGTGCAAAACACCTTGCACGGTAGTGCGTTCTTTGAGTTCCGAAAGGTCGAGTCCTGCACTGAAATGATTGCCCTCACCGTAAATTATGGCACATTGTATGCCTTCCGGTATATTTGAAAAGACCTTTTCAATGCTTAAAATGGTCTCATCGTTGATGGCATTGCGCTTATCTGGGCGATTAAGGGCAACGATGAGAATATTTTCCTTAATTTCAACTTTAAGGACTTTAGGCATATTATCGAGTGTAATCTCTTTTTTCATGTAAGTGTTCTTTTAAATTCAAAGCTTTTTGATAATTTTTCATACCCCATAAGAAACAAATTATGGTTGCTATACCACCCACAATATAAAGTGCTATAAGTGAGTATTTTATCATTTTTTCATCGTGAAATACAGAATCTGTAAAAAATGCTACCAAAAGCGGGCCTAACCCCATACCGATCATATTGATAAAAAATAAGAAAATCGAGGTTGCTAAAGCACGCACTCGATTGGGTAAAATCTCTTGAATCGCTGCCCCGGCTGCACCCAAAGGAAAAGCAATAAAAAATAAAGGTATTGACAGTGAGTATAAAATCATTGTTGGGTCGCTCAATAAAAAATTGCCAGAGGAAGCTAACATACCGATACCTGAAATCAAGCCAACACGCACTTTTCCATTAATTTTGCCTTGTTTTGAATACCAATCGCCCAAAAAACCACCCGCTAAAACGCCAAGTGCTGAAGAAATAGTGACAATTAAACCAAAGCTGAAACCCGTTTTTTGGATTGACCAACCAAACGTGCGGACAAAATAGGTCGGAATCCAAGCTGATGAACCGTAACTGACAAAAGCGGTAAAAGCGGTTCCTATACTGATGGGTAGATAAGCGCGACGTTGAAACCATATCAAATTGAGGGCTTCTCGAAGTGTTGGTCTTTCAAAAGCGACCCCCTCAGTATTCAATGTTTCTCTTCGAGCGGGTTCTTTTATGGTTAACATTAAAAGGGCAATGGCTACGCCCGGCAAACCGATATAAAAAAACAGCATTTGCCACGGGAAAATATCGCCAAAAATAGGCACATGTACCTTGCCGCTTGTGGGCAAAGCTGAAATCAAAACTGACCCGAAAACGATTGCCAAACCCATTCCCATGAAAACGCCCATGGAATAGGTACTCAATGCGGTGGCCAATTTATTTTTAGGAAAATAATCGCTGATTAACGAATACGCTGAAGGCGACAAAGTTGCTTCACCCACGCCTACACCCATGCGAGCGATGAAAAATTGTCCGTAATTGTTAATACCGCCGCACAAAGCAGTCATAATACTCCACACAGCAATACCGCCTATAATAATGTTCCGACGATTGAATTTATCGGCAAAATGCCCTATAAAAATACCAAAAAGGGTATAAAACAACGCAAAACTCAAGCCCATAAGCAAACTCATCTGTGTATCCGACAAATGTAAATCTCGCTTGATGGGTCCTACCAACAGCGCTAAAATTTGGCGGTCAATGAAGGAAGATATATTGGCAAGCATCAAAATAAAGACGACATACCATGCATAACGAAGGTTGGGTGGCGTTTGATTTTCCATTCTTGTTGTGGGTGTTTTTAATTCGAAACATAAATGTAAGGCTACCTTATATTTGTCGCACTATTTTTATAGGAAAATAGTGTTAAACTATGAAAATTACGCAAGCCCCAACATCTTTATTGCATTTTCTTTCAAAATCAAAGGCTTTACTTCTTCTTTAAATCCCGCCTCCGCAAAATCTTTCATCCAACGTTCAGGCGTGATGAGCGGGAAATCAGTTCCGAACAACATTCTATTTTTCAATAAAGTATTGGCATATTGCACCAATTGAGGTGGAAAATATTTTGGCGACCAACCGCTTAAATCAATATATACATTGGGCTTGTGCATCGCCACTGACAAGGCTTCGTCTTGCCAAGGCCAGCTTGGGTGCGCTATGATAATTGGGCAATCAGGGAAATCAATTGCCACATCGTCCAAATGTATCGGGTTAGAATATTCCAAGCGCAAACCGCCGCCGCCTCGTACCCCGGAACCGAAGCCTGAATGTCCCGAATGAAACAACATTGGCAATTTATACTCCGCAATCACCTCATATAAATGATATGCCATGCGGTCGTGCGGGTAAAAACCTTGCACCGTTGGGTGAAATTTAAAGCCTTTTACGCCATAATTTTCTATTAATTCCCGTGCTTCACGGGCGCCCATGCGTCCTTTGTGCGGGTCAATGCTTGCGAAGGCAATCATCACATCGTCATTTTTTAAAGCACATTCCGCCACTTCTTTATTGGGTATGCGCCGCTTGCCGACTTCATGCTCTGAATCTATGGTGAACATGACCAATGCCATATTGATGTCTCGATAAAAATCCGCCGTTTCTTGCATCGTCGGGCGTTTGTCAGATTTGAAATATTTGGCAAACGCCACGTCAAATTCGGGACGAAAATCATCGTGTGGTTGACAGCACGACACTTCAGCGTGCGTGTGAACGTCTATCGCGGTTATTTTTTTGATGTCTATCATATAGGAAATTTATACTTAAAATTGTAAAATATTATAACTATCGACAAACTCAGGGCGGAGCGGAGTAACGCTTCATTGAAATATAGTTTCAATTATTAGCCTAATTATGATACCCTCTACAAATATAAGGTAGGCTGATATTAAAAAAAAATTTACCTCGCTTTTTTTTTAATAAACATATTTTAAGCTGCAAAAAGCTGGAAATAAAAAAGGTTAAACCGAATTATTCAGTTTAACCTTTTTTGATACCCCTCAGTATAAAGTCGTTTTAAGCTGTCATGAGCGCATTAGTTCGCGCTTTTTCTAATATTTTGCCCATCACGAGCCTAAATGAATCATATTCTTCTTCGGTCAAATCTCCGAACAAATTTCTTTCAACGGCATTGATGGCGACATTACATTGTTTTAAAATTTCTTTACCTGATTCGGTCAAACTCAACCGTAAAATGCGCTTGTGAGCGGGGTCAGTTGTTTTGTTGATTAAATCCTTTTGCAATAGAATCCGCACAATTTCATTCATCGACTGAGGGGTCATCGCAAACCGACGGGACAATTGCGCCGATGAAAAATTGGGACTGTCAGCATCCACAAAGCTCAAAACGGCAAATTGCAACGGTGTCAACTGATAAGGATTTAATGCCTTCGACATTTGTAAAGTGACTTCTGTTTCTATTCTTTTTGTCAAATAAACGGTTCTTACTTTCATTATTTACTTAATATTTTCAAGTATTCTATACTTTTTTGGCAAAATTAGACTTTTTTAAGCTATAAAACTCGATAAAACCTCAATAATACATGGTCTGCCATCCGTGCGCCCGTAGAAATTACTACGGCTTTATTGAGCCACGCATACTTGCCATCCGCCACTTCAAAAAATGCCGCTGTTCGCATATAATATTCCTTTGGGTCAACTTTTTCACCTTTAGCCATTCGGGCTAAAACTTCGGGTTTGGCATGGCGAATCCCTTTGTTTTGAATATAAATCAAGACGCCATCGTCCGTTTTTAAAGTATAACGGGCATCCAAATCGGCAGTACCGTCTGCCCTTAGCGTTTGCCAATCTGCACCGCCCGATAAAATAGTGCCTTTGATGTTTTTACCCTCAAATGTGCCGCCGGTGATATTAATGATGCGGCGTTTTCCATACGTAGTAATGCCGAGTTCTTGTATCGGGTCAAGCGTTACCTTGGCTTCAAAAATAAATTCGAGCGCAGGTTCGGGCAAAGTTGTTTGGGCGGTGACGTTTTTAATAGTTGCCATAAGGGTAAAAAGGAGTAATAATTTGATTGAAAATTTCATTTTTATATCTTTTTATTGTGAAATACTGAGGAGGTGTTTAAAACTTCCCCGCATCCACATCTTTAATAAATTGATTAACACCTTTAAAATACACTTTTTGGTCGTCCCAAAAACACAAGTGACTACCATTGGGGCAATAAAGTGAACGCCCTTTTTGCACCGCTTTGCTGATGTCTTCCATCGCTTTGGGGTCCATGGTATCGTATTTTGCACCAATGGCAAGGGTTGGCACTTTGATATTTTTTAATTTATCTTTGATATCCCAAGTCAGTAAGCGTCCGCCGACTTTGAATTCGCTGGGACCCTGCATCAAGACATAAACGTGTTCATTCAGATGCTTAAAAGCGCGATTTATGGGGTCTGGCCATTCGGTTAGGCGACAAATATGCTGATTATAATATTCTTTAGTGACTAAATCCACGTAAACGGGATTCTTAAAATCGCCCTTTTTCTCAAAAGCATACAAGGAATCCACCAAAGTCTTCCGCATTTGATCCCTCAGTATTCCGTTGTATTTTTCATAATCGGGAATGCTTGCCATCATATTTGAGATGATGACCGCTTTCATATTGTCCTGATATTTCAGTGCGTATTCCATGGCTAAAATACCACCCCACGAATTGCCTAATAGGTAAAAATTATCTTTATTCATGCCCAATGCCTTGCGCACTTGTTCTACTTCTTCCACAAAACGCTCGGTTTTCCATAAATCATCGTTATTGGGTTGGTCGGAATAATACGAGCCGAGTTGGTCATATTCGTACATTTCAAAGCCTTCTTTTGGAAAAAAGCTTTCAAAACACTCCATGTATTCGTGCGTCATGGCGGGGCCACCGTGCAAAAGCAGGATTTTAATACGTGGATTATCACCAAATTTTTTAGTCCAAACTTTGAATTTTCCCACGGGCGTTTCAATAGGAATCATCTTGATGCCGCCTGATTGCAC
>JANPGW010000100.1:0-45750 GCA_031424115.1 Saprospiraceae bacterium
GTATAGAGCTGATGACAAGCCCTCAGGCATTGCACCAGCTGCTCACTTTCGAGCAATCCAAAATTTACCTACTGACCGACGCCGGTAATGTGGTGGCTTACATAAAGGAAATATCCGCCAAAATCAGTGTGCAGTCGGCGAAATGGGTGCGGGTGAAATTGGAGGTAGTGGTGGGATAAAACTAAAAATCTTTTTTAGTTTTCATTATCATCGAATCTTTTATAACATCCTGCTTTTTCATCTTCAAGACATAATATTCAGATTCTTTATTTGTATTACTGTACTTTACAATAGACTCCGATGTGTTCAAAGTTATGGTTTTTCTAAAATCTTCTGAATACCAAGAAATACTGGATTTTTCAACTTCACTTGGCTCGCCATACTTTTTTTCCAAAATGTCTTTCAATTCATCATCAATATAATTGCCAAATATTATTTCTAAAGATACCAGGGAGTCTTTTAGAAAAGATGGAACGATAGAACCGTAATATTTTTTATTGCTTAAATCCAGCTCATACTTATAATCGCCATCGGTCATTTTAACTATTTTCTTATTGCCGATTTCTTTCAGAAAATTCACTTTAAAGTTGATAGAATCCATAAATAGTGAAAAATTGAGCAATAAAGTATCATTATTGAGCGCTTCTTTTTGCGCTAAAGTTCTTTTATAATTGGGTTTAGGTTTATCGCATGAAGCAAGAATCAAAGCAAAAGAAATGAAGAATATAAACGGGTTGTTTTTCATGTTCAAATGTTTTATATTGTTAAAAATGCAAATATAATCCAAATCACCCCCTTTTCAAATACCCCTCCATCGCCTTCGCCATAATCACCGCCGCTTTTTCGCTACTTATGCGCGCGTACTCAAACAGTTGACGCTCTGTTTTATGTCCCGTTATTTTCATCACAATAGTGGATGGCATATTGAGTTCCGTTAAAGCGATTGTGATGAAAGTTCTGCGCGCTGTGTGGGTTTTGACCTGCTCATATTTTTTTGCTTTGATGGTTATCATCTTTCCTGCTTTTGAGCGGCGCAATTGTACCACATCCTCCAGCCCTGCCAGTCGTGCAATGACTTTCAGGTACTCATTGCTGTTTTGGTTGCTGATAGTAGGGAGATTAAAGGCATATTTTTCCAAAATGGTATGCGCCAACGGATGCACAGGTATCAACACCACGTCGTTGGTTTTTTGGGTAATAATCTTCAAAACGGCTCGGCTCTTCTCACCATCACGCAACCATACCAGATTTTCGGGCTTAATTTCCCAATCGCTCCAGCGCAGAGCGGTCAAGCAACCCACAATAAAATTATCTCTAACGGTAGAGTACCCGATGGGATAATCCGTCAGAACCACATCATATATTTTTCGAACTTCATCAATGGTCAAAGCAATTTCATCCGTTTTCACCTCTTTGAGCTTAAAACTGTCGGACTTATATTTTGGATTGACCTCAATATCATCCGCTTCTACATCGGCGTCTTTCAAAACCTGCCGAATAATCTTTAAGTTTTTCGATAAATTATTGATGCTGTGTTGGTAAGGAGGCTTGATACAAAAAGATTTGAATTTCGACACCCAAGATCTATCAATTTGCGAGAACTCAAAATCTTTGACCCCCTCAGAATCCGCAAATTTACGCATGAGGTTCAGGAGCGTATGAAACTTTTCAGTCCAGCTCACCGACAAACCCTCTGCTTCTTTCATTTTAGTAAAGTGCTGCCAATACTCAAAAAATGTCGTACTCTTTTTGGGTTCTTCAACTATCTCCAGAAATGTGTGATTTTCGACAAAAGGGGAGGGCTGTAAAGAAGAAGGAATATCTTCTTCAGTCACGGTTTGTTGGGATAGAATCTTGGAATTGATATATTCCAAGATTCTATCCGCCCAGCGTTGTCTCAACGCCAAGTCTTTGATGTAATTTAAGCCAAATTTTTGTCTGTAACGTTTTGAATTGCTGTACCACAGCACATACCAGTCACCATTTTTTTGACAAACGATTCTGGCAGGTTTAGACGGTCGTAAGTTGAGTTTTTCCATAGTCCTGTTACCTCTTTGAATCCAAAGTGATACAGTCATGCTCATACACTACGAGTGTCAGTTAAGTGTCTATTTCAAAATGTCAAATGCTCGCTTTTTAAGCGTTTTTGTTCAAAAAAGTACTAAAATATCTCTTTTTGGAGATTTAGTACCCCGGGCGGGACTTGAACCCGCACAGGCATTGCTGCCTACAGGATTTTAAGTCCTGCGTGTCTACCATTTCACCACCAGGGCATTCGCAACAAAGATAGTAAAAATCTTTGTAAGCGAGAAAAAAAAAGCCATCATTTACGGATGGCTTTTATGAGCTTTTGGAAGCTGAGCGGAAGACGAGACTCGAACTCGCGACCCCGACCTTGGCAAGGTCGTGCTCTACCAACTGAGCTACTTCCGCTTGTTTTTTCAATTTCACAACCTCTCTTGCGTGATTGCGGTGCAAATATAGCAGCTAATAATTTACTTGTCCAAACTTTTTTTTAAATTTTTTTTAAAAAAACTGAATAGTTTTCGAGGCATTTCTTTAAGTTGTTGATTTTCAATCTTTTATACTGAGGGGGGGGTAAATTTTTTTTTCAAAAAAAAGTGATGTCATCGGATAATTCCAAGACACCACTTTTGCGGATTGTTTTTTGTAAATCCATAAACTTATTCGAGAACCAAAAGCTGATTAGGAATAATCAACTCATTTGATTCAAGTTTATTGATTGAACGTAACTTATCAACTGTTATGCCATACATTTTGGCGATAGAGCTTAAAGTTTCATCACTTTTTACAACGTGATATTTACGAGTTCTACTTTCAGGACTTTTTGAAGTTACTACGACCCCTTCATCCTGCTTAACTTTTATTGGCTTAGGCATGACAACAGTATTGTAAGAAGGTGGTATTTCTTCCTCTTTTTTAACAGATTTTGTAGCCACTACTCCCTCTTTTGTTTTTTTGGGCTTCACGGCTATATTATAATTTTGAGGAATCGTTTTATCAATAGTAGCCACTGAGGATTTTGGTTTGGCTACCACGCTGTAGTTTTCCGGAAGTTCATCTTCAACGAAACATGGACCATTTTGTTTTTTTAGCACCTGACCGGCGAATATTTTATCATTTGATGCGATGTTATTAAATCTCCTAAATTCCGTTTCAGAAACACCAAAACGAGCTGCCAGTTCAGTCACAGTTTCGCCATCTTTAGCCACATACATGCAGCTTTCTTTTTTCACAAAAGCCACTTCTTCTGCTTTTTTTGTGGCTTTTGGGGTGCTTTTTTTAGTAATGGCTACCACTTTCGGGCTTTTAGCAGCCGTCGCGATTTTTTTAACACTTTTGGCTGTTACAATCGGTTTGGCTTTAGCAACCGTTTTAGGTTTAACAACAATTGAATATTGTTTTGGAACATTAACAGCTTTGCTTTGCACAACAGGAGCTACAATAACCAATTTCATACACGGCGTAATCTTATTACTTTGAAGGTTGTTCCAAACACTGAGTTCATCTACTTTTAAACCATATTTTCTTGCGATGGCGTATAGGTTTTCCCCTTGTTGCACCACATGTTCACCTTCATTGGCATCAACATTACAGTCTGTCTTTTTAACGGCTATTTTTTCTGCCGGAGCATTTTCACCTTCATTATAGCTCATTGGCACATCATTGGTGCGTGCTATTGTCATTCCCGGCTTGTCAAGAGCCGGAGGGGCTGTTATTTTTAGGATGTTACAAGGGAATATCACATCTGTAGTAAGGTCATTCCAAGAGCGCAAATTGTTGACCGTCAAGCCAAAACGGCGCGCAATGCCATATAAGCTTTCACCTTCTGTAATGACATGCTCGCCTTCACCTGCTTCGAGATTGCAAACCACCTTAGGCGTTTCTTCGATAATTGTGGTGGTTTCAGGTTCACTGATTTTTGGATTGTCTTTAGTCTCATAACCAAATTCATCAGAATTGATTATGATTGATTTCTCGCGAACAATGGGCATTGAATATTCTTTCGGAATATTTGATTTTGCGACATCTTCATTAGTTGGATTAATGGATTCGGTGGTTATAGTCTCAGGTTGTGGCTCATTTTGAGCTAAAGCCATCGGGGCATTACCAATAGATAAATAATCACATACCGATTGACCATTTATATTGACCAACTCAAAATTTTGACCACTGGCGCTTTTATCCTGTATAAGCCCAATAGTTGGAATAAAAGCCAAAGTTGCTTCATCTTTACAGGTCTCATTAGGCGATTTAGTAAAAAGCCAAGCGTTTTGATTACAAGCGATTATTTCTCCCGCATAAAAGATGGACGACATGGAGGCATCAAAATTATCTGACAGGTTGTTCGGGTTGATAGGTTTACTGAAATCAAGCATGAATGCATAATCCGAGCCTTGAAGCGTTAGAAATTGATTAGCATAGTACATATAGGTAGCAGAACCGACCGGTAATATGGCCCAACCACTATCGAGTTTTTTACAAATATATACGCGTTTTGAGCCTCTATTGATGTCAGCGATATCGTCTTTATCAAAAGAGACCTTGTTGCAAGGCGTTAATTTTTCTGGTAAAGATTTTTTGACGATGATATTTTCAACCCCGGTTTCAAAATACAATTTTTCAGCCTCATTTTTATTTAAACGATAAGCTGTGTAAGAAACATTACTGGATTCAGATTGGACGAATCTGTATTCCAATTTGTCCATGCATTTTGAGTCGTATTGAATGTAAATATTTTGGGAGTAGGCAGAAATGCATATAGCGAATAACGCCAGCAAAAGAGAGAACTTCCTCATGTGTTTGTGATTTTTGATTTGCAATTATAGTGTCGTACACTGTTTTTTTGATTAAAATTGTAGAATTATAAAATAATTCAAACTATAAAATTAATACTTCATTCTTTAATTTGCAATTTTTATTCTAGTTAAATAACTACCCCTCAGTATCTTTGTTAGAGCTAAGACAACATATTGAACTTTAGTTAGTTGTTGTTATACTATAAGATGTTGATAATCAATATATTTTACATGGATAAAATTATGCATAATATTTTTCAACTTATTCCCAATTACACAAAATATTTGGTAACTTTTGTGGTTGTTGTGATTCTTGCCTTTTTATTTCCAACCAATACAAAGTTTAAATATCGATTTGGATTGGGTCAGACGTGGCTTTATGATGATTTGATTGCGAATTTTGATTTTGCCATAAAAAAAACGCAGGGTGAAATTAATGAAGATAGAGCATCCATTGAAAGAGATTTGTCGCCTTATTATGAAATTGATTTAGACATTATCAAGGAGAAAAAAAAGAATTTTGGGAAGTCATTTGAAGAGCAACTTCGGCGCAATAGAGTTCAATACGCAGATGTATCAAAAAACGCAGAAGTATATCAAAGCTACGGAAATTATGTCATTGAAAGACTTTTTAATAAGGGAATTCTCCAACAAGATACTTTTTTAAATAATAAAGATAAGGACTTTGTCATCAATATACTGAGGGGTAATGTGACTGAGAAACAGACGCTTCAAAACCTTTTGACCATTGAAAAAGCAAAGGACTGGTTAGGCGATTCATTGCCATATTCAAGGCTGAAAGAACCTGAATTTCTTCTTTTTTTGATAGAGCCTTTATTGAGTCCTAATTTGTTGTATAACGCTGAAAAAACCCGTGATTTTAAGCAACAGGAGTATGAAAAAATATCAACATCACGTGGTATGGTTAAAAGTGGTGATTTAATTGTGCCGAAAGGCGGCATTATTACGCAAGGGGTTTTTCAGAAATTGGTTTCTTACAAAGAACAATACGAATCGGATTATTTTTCGAGTCAAAAATATTATTTCATTTCACTGGGATATGCCTTGTTATGTAGTTTAGTGCTGGGGTTATATATGTTTTACCTGAAGTACAACAACAAGGAAGTATTCATAAAACTTCGGTGGATTATTTTTTTATTCTTGTGGATTTTACTGTACACTTACCTAATGTTTGGTGTAAAAGCGACCGATGTTTTAAGTCCTTATATGGTGCCTTTTTGTATTGCTCCCATCGTTATAAAAAACTTTCACAGCCGTGAATTAGCGTTTGTTACGCATATTATCATCATTTTAATTGTGGGATTAATTACTTCTCCGGGTTATGAGTTTATTTTTTTACAATTTTTGTCAGGATTAGTCGTATCCTTTTCCAGATTTGATACCCGTTATTGGGGCAATTTTTTCAAAAGCATCATGATGGTGTTTTTTGTTTATGTTATGGGCTTTATCGGACTTTCATTAATTGAAGAAAGCAGTATATCAAATATCAATTTGTCTGTTCTGACTTGGTTTTCATTGAATGGTTTTTTAACACTTTTAGCGTATCCTTTGATACCTTTAATGGGTGGATTTTTTGGGTTCACGTCGAGTATTACCTTAGCAGAACTCAGTGACTTGAACCATGAACTTCTAAAAGAATTATCCTTGAAAGCTCCTGGGACATTACAACACTCCTTGCAGGTAGCCAATTTGTCTGAATCTGCCGCCAAAGCAATTGGTGCCAACGATTTAGTGGTTAAAGTAGCGGCTCTATATCACGATATCGGGAAAACTCTCCAACCGATGTATTTTATTGAGAATCAATCGGGTACAAATCCACATGATACTATCTCTCGTTTGCAATCTGCCAGAGTTATTATTGAGCATATTACTGAGGGGGTGAAAATGGCAGAGAAAAATGGTTTACCAAAGGTGATCATTGATTTTATTGCTACTCATCATGGAACAACATTGGTAGAATATTTCTATCGGATGCACGTTCGTGAAGTTAAAGATGGTGAAAAAAGCAAACACTTGTTTCAATATCAGGGACCCAAACCCCGTACAAAAGAAGAAGCCATATTGATGCTTGCCGATAGTCTTGAAGCCACATCAAAAGTACTCAAAAATCCGGATAGCCGTTCCATTGATGACCTTGTTGATCGAATAGTCGGGGATAAAATAGCTCAGGGTCAACTCGATAATTCAGATCTAAGTTTTGCTGATTTAGGGAAATGCAAAGACAGTTTTAAGAAAACTTTGAAAAACATACACCATGTCCGAATTGAATATCCGAAAGACTTGTCTGTGGCAGCCGATACGACAAAAAGTGAAGAATCAGAAAGCTAAGATCACAAAATTGACTTTATCGTCAACATTTTTGGTCGATAGTAGTTTTACAATATAAAACGCTTACTTTGCGAATCTCCATACCATTTGTTGTTAAATAGAAATAAAAAAACCTATTTTTGCGAAATTTTGAAAGCTATAAATTTTGTCTCTTAAAATTCAGCTTTACAAAACTACAGTATTTACTAACCAAATATGCGACCTCATCCTGCTTACAGGACAGGCAAGTAGAAGTCTTATTTTGAAAAAAATGAAGGAAATAAAAAAGACTATTTTAGATTTTTCTAATACTGAAATTGCTTTTTCAAATAAAAGCAATGGCGAATTGAAGCAAACAGCTTGGTTATTCAAGATGATGAATAATGCCTATTTAGTCAAATATGGGTCGGATATGGCTTTAAAATCTGTTCATTGGGGTTTGCCTTTTGCCGAAATGGTGATAAAAAATACCATCTTTAAGCAGTTTTGTGGCGGTACCACTTTGCTTAATTCATCAGGTGCCATTGAAAGATTGGCAAAATTTAAAATAAAATCAATTCTGGATTATGGTGTAGAGGGCAAAGAAACCGAAGAAGATTTCAACCGATCAATGGTTGAAAATATCAGAGCTATTGAATTTGCTTCTAAATCTAACAATATTCCGTTTATCAGTATAAAAATTACGGGTTTAGGGCGTTTTGCTTTACTCCAGAAAATTCAGGACAATGCAACCATGACCGTAGATGAGCAAAATGAATATTTTGCAGTATCTAAAAGATTGGATTCAATTTGTCATGTGGCACGGGATAAAGGGATTTCCGTGTTGATTGACGCAGAAGAGTCTTGGATACAAGATTCGATTGATCGCATGGCAAACATGATGATGGGGCGATACAATAAAGAGAAAGCCATTATTTATAATACTTTTCAATTGTACCGTCATGACAGACTTGATTTTCTGAAAGAATCATTTGAATTGGCAAAGCAAAAAGAGTTTATTCTGGGAGCGAAACTTGTCAGAGGAGCTTACATGGAAAAAGAGCGCAAAAGGGCGGAAGAAATGGGGTACTCGACACCTATTAATCCCGATAAAGTAGCTACCGATAGACTTTACAACGATGCACTTGTATTTTGTGTTGCCAATTTCGAGAAAATTGCTTGCATGAATGCTACTCATAACGCCCAAAGTTCCATATTATTGGCGGAATTGATGGAGGAAATGGGTATTGCTCGTGATCATTCACATTTTTACTTTTGTCAGTTATTGGGAATGAGCGACAATATATCCTTCAACTTAGCAGCTGCCGGTTACAATGTTGCTAAATATCTGGTATATGGTTCTGTTAAAGATGTTTTGCCGTATTTAGTGCGTCGTGCTCAAGAAAATACTTCCGTTACCGGCGATATGAGCCGTGAGTCTGCTTTGATTACTAAGGAATTGAAAAGAAGAGGTTTGTAAACAGACTTTATTTTTCGGTAATAAATGCCACAATTCTTTTCAAAACATCCGGATTTTTTGCTATTCTAAAATGACCATAGCCTTCCGTTACCAATAGTTGGGCATTGTCCCACTGATGCACTACATTTTCGGCGGCGTCAATACCAGTGACGTCGTCATATCGATCATGTACCAAAAGCAGTTGCCCGACTTTGACGTAAGGATGCGATTTTGACACATCAATTTCATCAATGGGGCGACCATTGAACTTTTCTATTAAGGAAAAAAAAGACTTTTTAACCCCATCGGGCGCTTTTATGACTTCGAAAAAAGAGTCAATAATTTTTTTAGTTTTGTAAGGCACTGCCAAAAAAACTAATTTTTCTATTGAAAGAGAATTGTCAACATATTGTAGAGCGTAAACAAGACCTGTGCAACCAAACGAATGCCCAATAGCCCCATAAATACCGTTATAATAGTGCATTATCTCAGCAATTGTCCGAGCATTGGTTGGCACATTGTTTTGCTTGCCACCCGAATCGCCGTGACCAACTGCATCAAAAGCGACTACGCAATATCCCGAATTCACCAACGGATCCACATACATTCTGAGAGCGGTGCCTCTTGACTCCCAACCATGGGCGAGTAAAATAATTTCATCCTGTGGGTTGCCCCATTCATATAATTTAATAATATGCCCCTCAAAAGCAAAGTCAATAACTTTCGCACGCTCTATTATCTCGTCAGTCCGAGTATGTTTAGCCCGCCACCGAGGCGTTGAGAAAATGGCGTATGCTTGTTTTGCCATCCACTTAGGAAATATTCTTCCCATCGTCTGAAAGCCTAACTGAGCTGCCCACATTTGCCATTTATTGGCTTGCGGCAAGCGATCTTGTTTTTTGTCAATGTGCGCTGATTTGAGAGTTTCTATTTTTTCAGGTGCTACTTTCATGCGACAAAGATAAATAATTTAGCGAAAATTCGCTAAGAAAATTTACAAATAAATGATAAAAAGGTGTTTTCAATATCTTTAGTTCTAATTCATTTTCTATTTTTGCCGGATGGCAGGTAAAATGAAAAAAGTGTATTTACACACAGGTTCTAATTTAGGTGACCGAGAAGACAATCTTCGGCAAGTTAATGGCTTAATTGAGCAATTTATTGGCAAAATTAAAAAACCATCTCGTTTGTACGAGACGCAGGCTTGGGGTATTACCAGCCAACCGGATTTTATCAATCAGGCTCTTATTGTCGAGACAACTCAGTCACCGCATGAGGTGATGAAAAACATCATAAAAATTGAAGAATTAATGGGTCGTGTGGAGTCTGAAAAATGGACAGCGCGGGTGATTGATATTGATATTTTGATGTATGATAACCAGGTTATTAACGAAAAAGACCTGAAAATTCCGCACCCACACTTACATGAGCGCAATTTTGTATTGGTTCCCTTAATGGAAATTGCAGGTGAAGTCATACATCCCGTTTTGAATCTTCCCATCGAGGACATTTATTTCGAGTGTAATGACCCTCTTGATGTGATTATGATTGATTGATAGTTTTTACTTTTTATTACAGAAAATGAAATATTAACTGAAACTATCATCTTTGACAATAGACTATTGAATGAATGCTTTTCCTTACAATTTTATTGCCATCGAAGGAAATATTGGAGCTGGCAAGACGACTTTTTGTGATATGTTCGCGCAGGATTATGATTGTCGGTTGATTCTTGAACAGTTCACGGATAACCCCTTTTTGCCGCTTTTTTATGATTCGCCGGAGCGGTATGCATTTCCGGTGGAGTTATTTTTTATGACTGAAAGGCACAAGCAATTGCAATCTTCTTTTGCGGAAGCCGATTTGTTTACCCCCCTCAGTATCAGCGATTATTTTTTTTTAAAAACCCGTCTTTTTGCCAAAAACAACTTGAATAACGAAGAATTTCGCTTATTTTTTCGGTTGTTTGAAGTACTGAATTCTACTTTTCCGAAGCCTGATTTACTCATTTACTTGCATCGGAGTGTAGAGGATTTGATGTCCAATATCAAAAAAAGAGGGCGGACATATGAAACCGAAATTTCAGCAGAGTATTTGCTCAATATTCAAAATGTCTATTTTGAATATTTCAGGACTGAAACGTCTTTGCCCATAGTGATAGTGGATGTAGAGGGTGTTGATTTTATCAATAATCGTTTTTTTTATGATGCTTTAGTGGAAATTTTGGGCAGAGAGTTTCCGAAAGGAGTGCATAAACTTTCATTGTAAAGTCGGTAATTTTGAGTTTTGAGTTGTAGACTCGCATTGCACTCAAAACTCACCACACTCACATGATAACAAAAGGCTTCCAAGAGGCTTTAATGAGTGAAAAATGCTCTTTTTCTCGATTTTCATTTCTGAAAAAAACAATACCACACCAAAATAAGTCAACGGTCAACCGTACTGAGGGGTGCGACTGGATGGCTTCCCATGCCTTTTCCATATCATCAGACCAATGGATATCATCAAAAATCAGGATTGAATTGTCATGTATGTGAGCGAGACATTTTTCAAAATAAGCTATTGTCGGTTCATATCGGTGATTACCGTCTATGAAACATAAATCCAGCGTTTTAAATCGATCGAGTGCCAATTGAAGGGTTTCGTCAAAATTACCTTCGATAATAGTTATTTTGTGCTGTTTAAATGGATCAATTTTGTTTTGCTTGTACTTATTCTCTTCAATACTTTTGGTATTATGAAAACGCAAACCAAATTTTTGAAAAGCCTCATCGTACCAATTGAAATGGCGCTGTGCGATTCGAGCAATTTGAGGAGATCCTTCAAGGGTCAAAATGGAAGAATTTTCAGGCGCTCCTTTAGAGAGATATAAAGTTGAAACCCCTAAAGATGTACCCAATTCAATGATATTCAAAGGTTTATAAGTATTGCAAATTTTGAATAACCACTCACATTGAAAAGCGGGCGAGAGGGCAGAAGCGGCTATAGTGCTTATTTTGCGCTGTTTTTTTACACCATCAATATGCGAACCTGCCCCAAAATCAGTTACTTCCACACATTCTTCACTGTCTAATAGCCGTTGCCGGAGAATTTCAGCTTCTTGAAAAACATAAAAACGCCGGTCATCTTCAATTACATTTGTGACAAACTCAAATACAAAAGGAGAATGAACGTTATATTTTGTCTTAGCTCGTGCATAAAACTTTAGAAAACGTCTTAATATGTTCAGCCGATTCATCATATTTGCATAAAATTTGCGTGAAATTAGAATTTTAACACAACTTTAAAGCCATGTAAATTTTATTTTAGAAATAAAACGTTTGAATAGAGCGTTTTTTGGATGAATAAAACTTGTTTTAGAATGAAAAAATGTAATAATCAACTTTTTGCAACCGTCTTTTTTCTTGTCATTTTACCTCTCAGTATAGAAGCTCAATCTTACGGTACAGCTTTGGGTGTTCGTGTAGCGGATGGGATTGGGATCACTCTTCAACAACAAGTAGTTGTACACGGGACAGTTGAAGGCATATTATCTTCAAAAAGCAAAGATTTGACGCTGAATGTGCTTTATGAACATCATAATAGTTTATTGACCCGGGGGTTAAATTTTTATGCAGGAGGCGGTTTGTATAAAACATGGCTTCATAAAGACGAAAATCTGATTGTACAACCTACTGATCCCTATGGTATCAGTCCAGTTATTGGTCTGGAATTGACATTGGCTAAATTAAATTTATCTGCTGATATTAAACCGCTTATCCGTGTCGGAGGATCCGGAGGAAAAGGTTTTGAATGGCGTACCGGCGTGTCTGTTCGATACGTTTTGGCTGGTCGCTATTTTAAAAATGACAATTGGAAGTTTTGGAAGAAATGGAAAAAGAAGTAGAAAATATCGTTAGTTTAGATTTTACATGCGCCAACTGATCACAAAGGTGTAGGAATAAAAATAGCCCAACCTATTGACTATCAATGAGTTGGGCTTTTAAATGGGGAGAATGATGGGTTTCGAACCCACGACCTTCGGAACCACAAACCGACGCTCTAACCAACTGAGCTACAATCTCCAACTGAAAATAAAGGCACTGAAATGGTGTTATCAATGCCTTTGCGGAGGCGCAGGGATTCGAACCCCGGGTACCCTCTCAGGTACGGCAGTTTTCAAGACTGCTGTAATCAACCGCTCTACCACACCTCCAATTGCTTTTTCAATTATACAATGCCTTTGTCATTGCGGGTGCAAAGGTAAATATAAATTTGAAAACAGGAAATAGTTGAACGAAAAAAAAATAATTTTTTTCCACAATTTGAAAAATATTCTCCGAAAGGCACTGCATACCCACCAAATTACTCTACCTTTTTTAGGCTATTTTGCTATGAATTAATGACTATATATTTGATTTCATGATTAAATTAATCTATTTTTGTCATGGAACAACAAAAATTCCGATTTTTAAGCAAACCATCCCATGAATCGTATAAAACAACACTTCTGGCTTATTGGAATCTTGTTTTTGTTTTCACTAAAAGCCAATACGTCAAACACATATGCCCTCCCAAAAACAACCGCTAACCTCGCCGATAGCGTTTACCTCCATCTCTCCACTGTTTCAGGGAATGTGGGTGATGTGGTTTCTGTTGCCATAAAAGTTGGTAATTTCGTCGATGTCTCTCAATTGACTTTCAGTGTCAACTGGAACAGCAACTATTTGGCTTTTCAAAGTACGGATAGTTTTGGTTTTTCTGACCTCAGTGCCGGTAATTTTGATATTCTCAATGCTGCTACCGGAAGACTTCAGTTTTCATGGAGTCCGTCATCAGCCCAGACAGCAATGGACAGTACGATACTTTTTGTGATACATTTTAGGATAAAAAGTTACAGTGGGTTGCCCATTCCTGTATTTATTTTAAATCCTACGGCAGCCAGAAATTTCGGTGCTCAAGTCAAAGTCAGCGCTTACTCGGGTTATGTGAAGGTCAATAACAATGGGAATTGTGCAGGAAGACCTGCCGGATTAACATGTGCCGATGCGCCTCTGTTGTGTGCCGCTGATTTTCCTTACTGCAACACTTTACCACGAAGCAACCCTTTTGCGCAATCTTTTGGTTGTGGTTCTATCGAAAATTATCATTTCATCCAATTTGAAGCTGCCGAGCCGGAAATTACATTCAGGGTAAAAGCCACTAATTGTGATGGTGGATTGGCTGGTAATGGTGATGGTATCCAGATTAGAGTCTATGAAACGACGGATTGCAGCGCCTTTAGATTAAAATATTGCCGTTCTGCTCAACCCATTGGCCCTGGTGGGAGCGATACTGCGAATGTTACAAATTTGGCGGTTGGTAGTCGTTATTATTTAATGATTGATGGTCAAAGAGGTGATGTGTGCGATTATACGATTTCAATAGAATCAGGCACAATTGGTGGTAAACCCATTGTGACACCTGCTCAAATCAATGGAGCTTCGGTCGTGTGTAAAAACTCTACAAATAATATCTATACAGTAACCGGTCAGGATGAAGTTGTCGCTTATGAATGGAGAACGAGCAATGCAGGGGTTATTACAAGTGGGCAAGGTACCCCCTCAGTATCCGTGAATTGGGGGATCGTTTCGGATAGTATATGTTTGAAAGTGATTGGCAATTGTTTTGAAAGCGAGTGGGCTTGTAAGTCTGTTGCCTTAGCTCCTCCGATTGAAAACAATGTGAGTGCAGTTATTTGTAAAGGTTCGACATACACCTTGGGTGGTCAATCATTCACCAATGAAGGCGTTTTTAAGATTACTTTGCCCGGAGCATCATATAAAGGTTGCGATTCAATTATCAATTTAACTTTAACAGTGATTGATATTCAAGTGTCTCCCACAAAATCAGGAAATTTGACATGCGAAGTCCAGTCAATTAATTTAAACGGTTCGGCAACTGTTTTACCCAACAGCGCTACGTTAACCTATGAATGGCGAGATGCATCCAATACCGTAATCAGCAACAATATCAATACGGCTGTATCACAGGTCGGAACATATACCTTAGTCGCTAAAACATCCTTTATGGGTGTCAATTGTGAAAAATCCGCTCAAATTACAGTAACAAAAACGGGAAATGTACCCAGCAGACCGGAATTACAAGGCGATGTCATTTCGTGCGAGGGTAAAATGGTCATTTACAATATAGTCAATGCTCCTGCTGGCATATCTAAATACAATTGGTTTATTTCAAATGGAACAATCAGTTCGGGAGTGGGCACTCCCTCGGTGTCTGTCACCTGGGGTAATTCTTCAACGGGCAAAGTATGCGTCAATGCAGAAAATAGCTGTGGAATGAGTGATACCACTTGTTTAAGTATCGAAATTGGAAAAATTCCCAATGTAACAACCATTAACGGAAGCCAAACGGTGTGTCCATCATCTGTTTCAACGTATAACCTTGGTCAATCTACGGGTAATGTCACTTATCAGTGGCAAGTACCTGCGGGGGCAACTATTAAAAAAGGGCAGGGTTCATCTTCCATTGAAGTAGATTGGGGTAATTCTGTGGGCGGACAAGTGTGTGTAACACCTTCTAATAATTGTGGCTCCGCAGCGCAAAATTGTATCACTGTTACAGTAAAAAATGCACAACCGGATTCAATTGCTATCAGTGCGCCCATCAATATTTGTCCCGCTCAAACAGCATCAATGAGTGTAACACCTGATGCTGGTATAACGGAATATTTATGGACTACTCCAACCAATACTACCATTTTGAGTGGGCAAGGAACACCCTCAGTAACTATTCGTTTTGATTCCGGCAATGAGGCACTAGTTTTATTACGCATAAAAAACAGTTGTAATCTGACAAGACAAATGAGCCGTTTAGTCAAAATTAAATCTGATTTGCCGGACAGTCTGCCCATTTTGGGCAATTTGAGTGTTTGTTCTAACGATACATCTTCGTTTGGAGTCAGTGGAAATGTGAATATTACCAACTATAAGTGGACAGTTCCGGTGGGTGCTACTATCCTGAACGGACAGGGTTCAATGACGATACAAGTCATTTGGGGCACTGCTACAAGTGGCAAAGTTGAATTGGAATTGTCGAATGCCTGTGAATTGAAAAGAACTGTTTTTACTGAAAATATAGTTATTAAAAATGCGACGATAGATGCCCCAAAAATAGCTGGTTACACTGTGAATTGTAACAATACAAAAGCTACTTATAGTGTTGTGGCTAATCCTAAATATACTAAATATAAATGGACAATACCCGGTAATGGTATTATATTGAGCGGACAAGGTTCCCCTTTGATTGAAATATCATGGAACAATATCGGCACCGGTGACGTCTGCCTTGAAGTTGAAAATGACTGCAGAACGAAAGCGCAGGATTGCCTGTCTGTTTCAGTCAAAAAAGAACTTGATTCCTTAGCTGTTTCCAGTGTTTCGGAAACGTGTGCCGGTTCAACGGTATCATTAAGCGTTACTGCCGATGCCAATGTGACGGAATATGTATGGGCAACCCCTTCAAATGCTACTATTATAAGTGGACAAGGTACCCCCTCAGTATCCGTCCGTTTTGATTCGGGTAGTGAAGCATTGATTTCACTTCAAATAAAAAACAGCTGTAATCAAACGCGACAAATGAGCCGTTTGATAAAAATAAAATCTGATTTACCAACTACCTTGTCGATCGTCGGTAACGTCACGGTGTGTTCTAATGATACTACCATTTATAGCGTAAATGGAAATTCGAGTATTACAGGCTACCAATGGGCTGTACCAAATGGCGCCACAATTTTGAACGGGCAAAGTACCTCAAGCATCAGAGTGGCATGGGGAACAGCTACAGCCGGAAAAATTCAACTCGAATTAACTAATTCTTGTCAATTGAAAAGAACTGTTTATTCTGAAAATTTGACGATTAAAAATGCCTCAATTGAAAAACCGGTCATCATAGGGAGCAACAACAATTGTCCTAATTCGAGAACGACTTACAGCGTCACTGCCAATTCAAATTATACCAAATACCAATGGGTTATGCCGACTAACGGTACTTTGTTGACAGGTCAAGGTACCAATACTATTGAAGTTTTATGGGACAATACCGGTGACAGCGACCTTTGTCTTGAAGTTGAGAATGCTTGTAGAGCAAAATCAACGGCTTGCCTGCCCATTTCAGTAAAAGCAGGGATAGATTCTTTACTCATTATGGGCCCACATGAAGTATGTAGCGGAGCTACAGTTCAATTCACCGCTCAAAAAGACCCCGATGCCATTTCCTATTTTTGGACGGTTCCTTCGGGTTCAACTATTTTGTCGGGTAGAGGCTCAAATGTTATTTCGGTAAAATTTGGTTCAAATTCTGGTAATGTAGTTGTAAATCCTATCGGTGGTTGTGCCCAAGAGAAAAGCACGCATCGTGTTTCTATCAAACCGAATCCAACCGCATCAGCTAATGTTTCAGGAAAAACAAACGTTTGTGAAGGCGATACCGAAAAATATATCGCCGAGCCGGTTTCTGGCGTACTACGCTATAATTGGCGGGTGGCAGACGGAGGATTTATCATAGGTAACGATTCTATAAATGAAATTACCGTCAAATGGGCGACTGGAACAGGTGGTATTGTAGCTGTAAAAACCCAAAATGAGTGTACCGAAAGTACTGAGACAAGTTTGACTGTCTCTGTCAATCGTTTGCCGCAACCGCAAGCTGGGGTTGATGATTCGACATGTGGCAAATCTTATACATTGAGGGGGGTATCTTCGGTAGGATTAGGTACTTGGACTGTTATTGAAAAACCTGCCAGTGCTACTCTGTCGATTGTGGATGTTAATAATCCTAAAAGCGAAATAATTGTTTCCAAATCGGGTAAATATGTTTTAAGACTTGAAGAAGTTAACAGTGTGTGTAGTGCAGCCGATACAGTAGTCCTATTTTTCAGAGAAAGTCCTCAACTCACTTTGGTTGAAGACAATTGTAATGCCAGCAGTACGGAATATATTTTAACGGTGAATATCAACAATGGTAAACTACCTTTTACTTTCTCTGGGGGCTTAATTGGCACTATTCAAGGCAATACTTTTACTTCAGCACCTATCCCCGACGCGGCAACTTACGCACTTTGGATAAAGGATGCTTATGGCTGCGTTTCCGATACTTTGAAAGGCAAAAAAACGTGTCCATGTGCGACCAAAGCGGCTGTTTTGAAAGCCGATAATATTTTGTCTATTTGTTATGGAGAAACAACCAAAATCAAAATTCTACAAAATGCTGTTTTAGATGCGAATGATGCTTTTGAATTTTTGCTGCATGAAGGTTCAGTGAATGGGGTAGGGACAGTTATCCAAAAAAATAAAACAGGAGAATTTGCCTTTGATGCCTCAAAGATGCAATTCGGTAAGCAATACTTTATTCATCAAACCGTCGGTAATGAAATAAATGGCTCGGTTTCTCCGGATGATCGCTGTTACCGCATTTCAAACGGCGTGACCGTGATATTCAAAGATAAAATTTCAGTGGGATTAAAAGGTGATTCTACTATTTGTAATAACGCCACTGCTACTCTTGTGTTCAAAACTACTGATAAAGGTACTTTTAGTATTGTTTACAAGAACCAAAATCAAAATCAAACCTACAATGCCAACAGTGTCAAAAACAATAGTTTGATAAATGTGACCCCCTCAGTATCCAGCACTTATTTATTAACTCAGGTTACGGACGCGACGGGATGTTTAGCGGAAATAGCGGATTCTGCTCGGGTAAATATCAGACCTAAACTTACAGCTAATGCAGGTGTAGATAAAACGGTATGTGAAACAAGTACTCAAATCTCTGCCACAATACCCCCTCAGTATGGAGTTACTTGGAAGAGCTTGTCGGCTGCACAGGTGGTAAATGCTAATAACGCTTTGACGGAGGTAATAAATTTGAAAAATGGGCGTAATATTTTCGTGTTGGTGGCAAAAGATAGTGTTTGTTCTACGTATCAGATTTTCGACAGTGTCTCAATATTTTTACCCATTCTTCCTCAGGCAATTAATCTGTCTTTAGATATGGTAGCTGGAGATACTCTCGTCTCTAAAGTGGTTGAAGAAGCCCCTGCCGGAACATATTCAGTGACGAGACTCGATAGTCCACAAGAGGGTCGTTTCGACTTGTTTTCAAGCGGAAAATTCAGTTATATCTCGAATCCTACTTTTTCTGGGATTGTACGATTCCGTTTCATGATTTGCAGTGATGCTTGCACGGGTTTATGTGATACCGGAGAGGTCAGAATATTAATAAAACCAAGAGCTATCAAACCCACTGAGATTATTGTGGACGTTCCAAACGCCATAACGCCTAACGAAGATGGTAAAAATGATGTTTTAATGATTGATAATTTGGATAAATATCCTGAGAACGAGTTAATCATTTTCAACCGGTGGGGCGATATTTTATATAAATCCAAACCTTATATCAATGATTGGAACGGCTCCAATCAAACGGGTAATCCACTTCCCGAGGGTACTTATTATTATGTATTGAGGTTAAATATCAATGATGGTAAAATACTGAGGGGTGATATTTCAATTCTGAGATAAGCTCAATTTAAAAAGAAAATTAAAAGCATTAATCATCAAACCTTGATTAATGCTTTTTTTTATGGTTCATTAAAATATTTGGGAAATGTCCCGAAACTTAAATGTTAATGTAAAATTTTTTATTGGTCAAAAAATTTTTATTTTAAAATATAATTCTTACATTTGGATTAAACAAAGGGTCTTTATTTTTCAAAAAGTTGTTTTGATAATTTTTAAAAAAAAAAGATTTCAAAATATTTGGCGGTAAAAAAAATAAAGTTAACTTTACATTAACATATTGATTAATGTATTTTCTACTCAAACCATATTATCTAACCAAAATTTCTCACAATGAACATTACTTTCGAGGAATTGAGGAGAATCAAGCACAGTCTCCCTCATGGCAGTATTAGCCGCATCGCCAAAGAGCTCAATAAAGACGAACAAGATGTTCGGAATTACTTTGGAGCTTTAAAATTCAAAGGTTCGACTGACGATTGGCATTTAGAGCCCGGACCTGATGGTGGTATCGTCAATATTAAAGACACCACGATTCTTGAACTGGCAGATCGAATATTGAGAGAGGCGGAACGAAGTTGAAGGAACATAATTTAACAAAAAAAAATACGGCAATTATCATTTTGATAATTGCCGTATTTTTTTTCTATAAGATGAAACGAATTCTTATTATTTACCTTCCAAATTCTGAATAAGTTCAGTGGCTGACTTGCTTGACGGATCAATTGCCAATGTCTTTTGTGCGAATTCGCGAGCTTTTACAAAATCATTCAGTGAAGCTTGATAATAAGCCAAATACATTAGAGCTTTCACAACGTGGGGCTTACTTCTATCTTTGGGTTTAGCCTCATACATCTGAATGAGTTTTTCATAAGTATCTTTTCCCATCCATGTAGGATTAGTATCGTCATCCAATTCCGTTTGGCTCAATCCTTTGTAATAATAACCATCAGTCAATTCAGGTTGAAATTGGATATATTTATCCGCATACACAACCGACTCTTTGTACAATTGACCGAAATAGGCATAATACATCGCAAAATAGTAATCGGTATTTTTATCAATTGCACAACCGCTGGCTTCTTTTGCATCTAATAAAGCGAAACCTTCTTTGTATTTTTTTACTGTATAATTAGCTTGAATCAAATTGGTGTACATCTCACATTTTTTGGTTTCGTCCAATTCAATTACTTTCTTATACAATTTTTCCGATTCTTCCAAATTGCCTAATTTAAGGTGCGCTTTAGCCGGAAACTCGTAATCGTAATAAACAAGGCGATCAGCCGGAACCACCTCAAATAATTTTTTTGACGACTCGATACTTTCTAAATAAAGCATTTTGGCATCATCACCTAATACCTGTTTATTTTTTGCAAACAGAGAATCTGCCTTTGCACTTTTTGCCCACGCTATCCAACGATACATCGTTGTTTGAGTAGGATCGTCTTTCATGAGTTTTTGAGCCTCAACAATAGCACGGTCATAGTCCTTTGCCTGATAAGTCAAAAATGTTACAAGACGACGACGAGCGCCAAAGTCATTACCCGCTAAAGGAATATATTTTTCAAGCGTAGGTAAAACTTTATTATACTGTTTGGTATCCATATATAACTCAATCAAATCTTTGTATAACAAGGCATACTTATCATTGACCTTCAAACCTTCATTCAATTGTTCTAATGCCAAGTCATATTTACTGGCTCTTTTCCAGATACGAGACATTTTAAGGAACAAATCCGCATTGGTTTTGTCTTTTTGAGCGGCAGATTCGTAAGCACTCATCGCACTACCGGCATCACCTTTAGCTAAGTTACCATCGCCCAATTTCAACCAGTTTTTAGCATCTCTTGGCTCCACATCCCGGGCACGGGAGTAATAGGCTACAGCCTGTTCAGGATTTGGGTTAGTGCTGTATAAAAAGGCATCGCCAATCAAACTTAATATTTCGGGATGACCTTCTTTATAAGGCTTTTTTCTTGAGTCACGAATAGCAGAATCAAACGTTTTCAATGCCTCTTTAGGATTTTTGGCATCCAAGAGCAATTTACCCATACCTACTTGGCAATGAGGACTGTTTTTTGCGATTGTAAGACCTTTATTGTATTGATCTCTTGCTGCGTTAGTGCCTTTTGCTTTTTCTTCTTTCGAAGAATTCTTGTCAACCACAATATCAAGATATTCACATTCACCCAACCAGAAATACGCCTCCGCTTGTTTAAGCGGATCTTTTTCAGTCGTCAGAAATTGTGTCAAAGTCTTTTTGGCTTCGCCATAATTTTCATTGGCGATTTGACTCTTGGCAACATCAATCTGAGCATTGATGGTTAGCGCTAAAAACAAAAAAGCACACACAACATTAATTCTTTTCATCTTCATTTAAAATGTTTGATTTTATAAAAAAACTGGGTTTTGAATGTCTGGTTGCTTTAATAAAAGGACTTTATTTTTCAACCATTTAACATTATAGACTCTAAACTTAGTGAAATGGTTCTTTTTGAATTGTTAAAGAAAATATAAACTTTGAATCATTAACAATGGCAGAATTTAATTCAACTGTGCTGCAAAAGTATAAAATAGGATTCGTTTAATGATTTCATTTTGAAAAAAAAATAATTCATTTGTCTAAAACTTTGAAAATCAATTTATTATACTTTTTAAAAGTGGGAACTTTGTTACAAATGCTTGTGCAATCAGCGAATAAATATGTTAAAATTATAATGTGATTTACCGGTATTTTTTTTCTACTCAAATTTTGTTGAGGGTTAGTTCAGTTGCGATTTATCTCTTTACTTCGATTATTAATGAACCTTGCCAACGGGTTTATTTTTCATTTCAATCCATCTTTCTTGTTGATTAGCCGGCAAAAGTCCGGCTTTGAGCATAATGGTTTGGCCAATTTCAGAGCCTACAAAGGCATTAAATCCGGCGGATAAACCATTTCGCCGCTCACGTTGTACTATATAAACGTCTCTCGATAAAGGATACTTGCCTTGAGCCAAATTGAGTTGGTAGGGTTTGTAAAACTCCCCGGCTTTTCCATCTTTAGGCGCAAGCGATAAAAGTCTGATTTTTGATAAATATTCTCTTGTTTTAGGGTCGTCAGAATCACTGATCCAACTCCAGCCGATGATTCCTATAGCATTGTCATGAGTTGCCACGTAATTTATAGCTTCAAGGTTTGATTTTGCCGCATATGCGTTTTTGGGCATTTGCTTTTCACCGGTTAAATTCAAAACATGGCTAACAGTTCCCGAATTTTGATTGTCAAAAACCAAACTGTACTTTGTATTTCCCCCCCTCAGTATATCAAACATTTGACTATATGTGAACGCAGTATCCGAACTTTTGGGATTAGCAACCAGTGCAATGGCATCGGTGGCAATCTTAGTTTGTGGCGGAGATAGAGTTTGACTTTTAAAAGCTGTCATTTCTTCTGCGTTGAGAAGCCGACCTAAAAATATCAATTTACAACTATCATTGTATAATTCTTTGACACAATCCGTTTCTGAGCGGTATCGAATATTGATTTTGGCATTCGGATATTGATGCTGAAAAATATCCACTTGAGCTTCGGCAATGGGTTGCAACGTTTCGTCTATGGCAATATTGATTTCGCCTGATGTCGGCGTATCAATAATGTCATTACCATTTTCATTGGTGGAAGCACAACCAATTGAAAACAAAGAAATTGACAATAAAAACACAATAACTTTATTCATTTTTCGTAATTTTTGCTGAATATATAAACGCCGTTCCCATCATTGCTCACGATTTGGTTTGTCCCATTGTTTGACATTGCGGTAAGCTCTAAAAAGACCATAACCGATACAGGCAATGCCGAAAGCGATGCCGAATTCCTTGCGTCCGGTCAAAACTTCTCCGGCGGGTGTGGCTATTGCCATATATCCAATCATAAGGTAGCCCAAGGCAAGAAACATCCTGAAATAATAAGGCAATTGATTCTTCATAACGTTCATTTTGCACAAAGATAATTTGATTATTGTAAAAATATCTCGCAGACGTTCAAAATTTCGCAATTTCAAAATCTGCGAGACTCACTTATCTTTTCGCCATTTATTAATCTAACTTAAATTTTATCGGTAATGTGAAAGCGACGTTTACAGCTTTGCCGTTTTGTTTGCCGGGTTTCCATTTGGGCATCATTTGCACCACTCTGATGGCTTCTTCATTGCACCCGCCTCCAATACCTCTTTTAACTACTATATCTCGTATCGTCCCGTCTTTACTGACTACAAAACCAACGAAAACAATTCCTTGAATCCCATTTTCACGGGCAATAGTGGGATATTTGATATTTTTGGCTAAAAAATCATACATCGCCTTATCCCCATTTTCAAATTCCGGTTTTTGTTGAACGAAAATCACAGTTTCATTGTCATCAACATCAACTGCATTCACTACTGCTTTGGGCACTTCCACCGGTGGTGCTGAGGGTTGTTCAATGGGCGGTAAATTTATCTTTTCGCCATCTTGTGTTTTAGTGGACACTGCCGTCGTGATTTCATCTATTTTAGGAATTATCGGCTCCTCTATCGGATTATCTTTCACCACGGGCGGTCTGAAATCAGTTGTGGCTATTTGTTTTTTTTGAGGTGGCGGTTCCGGTAATGGCGGTTTGGGCGGCGGTGGCGTTACTGGTGGTTCTACAATTTTTGTCAGCTCAACCAATGTGTTTTTATCATCATTAAGCGTGTTTTTTCTAAAATTAACTTTGTCAATGATGATAGGACTCAGAATTAAAAGCACAAATGCCGACATACCCCAAAAAGAAGCTTTTTTTATATGGCTACCATATTTTTTACGCAAAAGATAAGCACCGTAGTTTCTGTTGCGATGTTCGAAAACAACATCATCGAGGTCGCATGTTATCCAATCTTTATTTTCCATGAAAACAGATTTTTGATTGTTTAAGAATAAAGTTTACGAAGGCACCGGTGCTTGTTTAGTTAGATGTGTTTCATTTGCTTTTTGGTGTATGCAGTTTGATTTTTTATTCAAAATATTTACTCAGTTATAATTTTCTTGCTTATATAAAAATAATTTTATTGAAAAACAATTACTTATGCATACTATATATCGTTATTTAAAATTCACTTTATAATTTAAAAACTACTGAATCTTGCTGATCTATCTTAGCAATCATAAAATTAGAGGCTGTAATATGCATTTCATCAATGGCATCCACCAACTGTTTGTATTTGCTTTGGGGCGTAGATTTTACCAAAATGAGTAAGTCATTTTTATCACCAAATTGTGTTTTAACTTCATTTTGTCTTTGTAAAATCAGTTTCCTGAGCCCCGTTGATGAAAAATCCACACTGTCTGCCTGACTGCTTTCAGGGCAAACGTAGTATTTTGCCATGTTGGTTTCATCGAGTATTAACGTCAGTGATTTCGAACATTTCAAACTTGGTAATTTGCTCGGATCAGATTCATCCGCCGGAGACAACATTTTGATAACTTTTGGTGATAAGAACGACGACGCCAACATGAAAAAGGTAATGAGTAAAAAGCCCAAATCAACCATCGGTGTCATGTCAACACTGGGTGCGCTTTTTCCGTTTGTTTTAATTTCAGCCATAATGCAAAAGATTTTAGTGGTGAAAAAATTAGATATATTGGGAGAGATGCATTTGCTTGAAAATGTGGCGTGTGAGTCTTTATAAAAATAAAAATTGGAGTCTTTTACCCCCCCTCAGTATAAAAAACAGCCTTTGATGAATACATAATTTTAGAAAATATTTATAGCTTTGTCAAAAATCCATACAACAATATTCTATGTTAAAAACCATTATTCTCCTCATTTCTACTTTGGTAGGGTTGCCAATTGTGGCATTTTATTACGATAAACCATTGGACGTTGAACAGCAAGAAATGCTTGTCGCGATGGCAAAATTCATGGTGGGCATAGCCTTGACTTGTTTTGTGGTTAGCGAAATTACCCGCAATTGTAGCAGGAGCCATTCTTTTAACACTTTTATTCTTGGGCAGCAGTGATTTCAGTGAAAAAATATCCCTCCGAAAATATCCTCGATACAAAGATTATATTCACCAAGTACCCCGTTTTATACCCAAAATTTTTTAAGAAAAAAGCAAAAGCCGACCCCCTCAGTAGGAGTCGGCTTATTGTTTTTTTTAATAACTTATTCAAAAAAGTCAGCACAGCACAAACTAAAGATGAATCACCTCACCATAAGCCGCTGCTGCCGCTTCCATGATGGCTTCGCTGATTGTAGGATGCGGGTGAATGGATTTGATGATTTCGTGGCCGGTTGTTTCCAAATTTCGGGCTACAACTACTTCCGCAACCAATTCAGTCACATTGTAACCAATCATGTGGGCACCCAACCATTCGCCATATTTGGCATCGAAAATTAACTTAACAAAACCCTCCGGCGCTCCAGCTGCTTTGGCTTTACCGGAAGCAGTGAATGGAAATTTTCCAACTTTAATCTCATATCCTGCTTCAATAGCTCCTTTTTCTGTATAACCTACCGATGCAATTTCGGGCGAACAATAAGTACAACCGGGAATATTATTGTAATCAATTTTTGACACGTGCAGTCCGGCGATACCTTCAACACAAGTTATGCCTTCCGCACTTGCTACGTGAGCCAGCGCTTGAGTCGGTATCACGTCCCCAATGGCATAAATTCCCGATACATTTGTTTGATACTTGTCATCAACAAGGATAAAACCTCTGTCCGTTTTGATACCTACTGCTTCTAAGCCGATATTTTCAGTATTGGGTGTTACACCTGCTGCCGAAAGGACTATATCACATTCGATGATTCTCTCCGCCCCATCTTTCTTAGACTTTACTTTCACTTTACAGCCCTCTCCGGAAGTATCCACTGATTCAACTGAGGTTCCGGCTAAAGATTCAATGCCTTTTTTCTTGTAAATTTTAGTTAATTCCTTTGAAATATCCTCATCTTCACGTGGTACAAGCCCTTGATCCATGAATTCAACAATCGTGACTTTTGTGCCGATTGAGTTATAAAAATACGCAAATTCTACCCCAATAGCGCCAGCTCCCACTACAACCATACTTTTAGGTTGTGTTGGCAGGCTCATAGCTTTGCGGTATTCAATTATTTTTTGCCCGTCAATCTTTAAATTCGGTAATTCTTTAGCTCGTCCGCCGGTTGCGATAATGGTATGAGGTGCAGAATACATTGTTTTTTTACCCTCGGCATCGGTCACTTCAACGACTTTCCCTTTGAGCAATTGGGCGTTGCCCATGATGACAGTGACTTTATTTTTTTTCATCAAAAACTGAACGCCTTTACTCATGCCGTCAGCTACCCCGCGTGAACGTCCGATCATCGCCCCAAAATCTGCAGTGACGTCTTTCACTGAAATGCCATAATCACTTGCATGATTCAGGTATTCAAAAACCTGCGCACTTTTCAACAAAGCTTTAGTGGGGATACATCCCCAATTCAGACAAATGCCACCCAGCGATTCGCGCTCAATCACGGCTACCTTTAATCCTAATTGTGACGCTCTGATCGCTGCCACATAGCCGCCGGGACCGCTTCCGATAATAATTACATCAAACTGATTCATATTGGTCGAGTTATGTCATTAATTAAATAATCTTTCAAATAAACATTCAATTTCTCAAATCAAGCGTAAAGATAGTTGTTTTCTGTTTTTTACCAATTCTTTGCAGAAAATACTATCGAGTGCGGTTTTTAAGTTAGTTGAGTTTTTTGATGTATTAGTCGATTAAAATCCACAAATCACTGAGTATTTGAACAAAAAGGAACTATTTTATCAAATTGAGGTTTCATCTTGTTGTCGGATTAATTAAAAAATTCTCTTTTGTTGTTCGTCAAAGATTGAATTAATCAACAGGTTTATTTTAATAATAAATTGAGAATGATTAGTTTTTATATAAATTTGAACTTTGAAATGCGAAATTAAGGGGATTAATCATAAATGTTGAAAATTACCCCTTTCAAGGCATAGGAGAAAGCATACAGTAGAGAGGGTTTTGGTTTAACAAAATGAATTTTATAGAGAAAATTCTGACTTTCAATAATTTATCAATTAAAATTTTTAACTAAAAAAGAAATTTCGTTATGAAACAATCAACGTTATTGCTTATTGGAGCTGTTGTTATGCTCTTTTTTTATGGCGGTTGTAAATACAATTCTATGGTCACTTCTGACCAAAATGTAGGTCTGAAATGGGCAAATGTGCAAAGTGATTATCAACGCCGAGCAGATTTGATTCCCAACATCGTAGAAGCTGTAAAAGGGGAGGCTAATTTTGAAAAAAGCGTTTTAGAGGGTGTCATTCAAGCTCGTGCAAGTGCGACTCAAATGAAATTGGACGCCAAAGATTTAACGCCGGAAAAAATCAAGCAATATCAGGAAGCTCAGGGTCAAATCGGTATGGCGATGAGCCGACTTTTGAGCGTTTCTGAACAATATCCCAACCTTAAATCTAATGCCGCTTTCAGTGAACTAAGGACTCAACTTGAAGGCACAGAAAATCGCATTAAAGTGGCTCGTAATGACTTCAATAAAGCGGTTCAGGAATTTAATGTGAGTATCAAAACTTTCCCCAATAATCTTTTTGCCGGCATTTTCGGTTTCCATGAAAAAGGCTTTTTCCAAGCTGATGCCGGGTCTGAAAAAGCGCCAAAAGTTGATTTTGGAACTGGAAATAAATAAACGAAAGTTTAGGGATGTCGGGGTATTACCTAAATCCCTAAACTATCATTTGAAGTATTAATAACCGTTTTTCATCAATTTGTAATCAAATCTTATGTGGCTTTTTAAAAGGCTTTTAAAAAAACAGTTTTTCAATCAGGAAGAAGAAAAACTCATTATGAAAGCTATCCGCCAAGCTGAAAAGGAAAGCTCGGGTGAGGTACGTTTATATGTAGAAAGTTTTTGTAAAAAACCGACCCATGAACGGGCTTTAGAGATTTTCAAGAAGTTGAGAATGCATAAAACCAAAGAACGCAATGCTGTTTTGATTTACGTTGCTATGGAGGACAGACATTTTGCCATTTTTGGCGACGAAGGCATCCATCAAAAAATGGGGTATAGCTTTTGGAATAAAGAAGCTGAAAGTCTCAAATCTTATTTGAAAAATGGGGAAACCGTACAAGGTATCTGTCAAACAATTAATGATATAGCGCAGGTTTTGAAAGAATATTTCCCGCCAAATGACGATGATAAAAACGAATTGTCTGATAAGCCGGTATATGGTCGTTGAAAAACGGATAATAAAAATAGAAGGAGTAACAACTCATTAATGATGTTAAAAAAAATAATATTTATATTGATTTTGATACCCCTCAGTATCAATCTCAAAGCGCAAACGGATTCTACTTACTGGAGAAATATGGCATTGGAGGTAGCGAGTGAACTTGAATTGACTTTCAGAGACAGAAATTTTAAAGAATATGCCAAATTAAACCATCCCAAATTGGTGGAAATGATGGGTACTGTGGAAGATTTTGCTAAAATGATGGAAGATCAAATGGCGCAAATAGAAGTAGAAGCCAAAATTGATTCTATTGATTTTGGAATTCCTTTCAATTTTGTGAAATGTGAAAAATCTATCAATTGCCTTTTGCCACAAACTCTTATTATGAGTGTGAGTGATTCTTTATCCGTAAAATCTACGGTTTATCTTTTGGGCATTTCTGAAGATTCGGGTAACACATGGTATTTTATTGATGCCTCAAACGGTGAAGAGTTTTTGGATGCCATTATTCCCAATCGGTGTAAAGTTTTTGCAATTCCGAAAAAAGAAGAGGAATTTATCCGAACCTATAAAAAAGACTAACGTTGTATTATAAAACTCATAATCAATTGGTTACAAATAATAAATTTCGCTCACTTATTGTATTCTTCATCCTTTTTATCGGTGTGATACTGAGAGGTCAACCGCCTGTGCCGGATAGACCTTATCCCCAAAAATTGGTGAATGATATTGCCGGTTTACTCAGCGTTGAAGACCGTAACCGCCTCGAACGGGAGCTTGTCGTTTATAATGACAGTTCGTCCAATCAAATTGCCATAATCACTATCAAATCACTGGGTGATTATGCCATTGAAGATTGGGCTTTAGAAATCGGGCGCAAATGGGGCGTAGGTCGAAAAGCCAAAAACAATGGTGTCGTCATCCTTGTATCACTTGAACCGCGTAAAATAAATATTTCTCCCGGATATGGTTTGGAAGGTGCTTTGCCAGACATCACATGCAAACGCATCATAACCAACGAAATGGCACCAAGTTTCAAAGCGGGTCAATATTACGAAGGTTTGTCGAATGCTATTAAAGCTATACGAGCGGCATCGAAAGGAGAATATGTCAATGAATCGCCTCAATCAGGGGAAAGTGAAGATGGTTTTTGGATTTTTATTGTGGTATTAATCATTATTATTATCGTGTTTATATTCATTGCCAATAATAAAAACAAAGCAACCTATTACGGCCCCAATCGCAAAAAGCATTATGATAATGGCGGAGGATGGATATTTTGGGGCGGTGGTGGTGGCAGCGGCTGGGGTGGCGGCGGCGGCTCGGATTCAGGTGGCGGTTTTAGCGGTTTTGGTGGCGGTGACTTTGGCGGCGGTGGCGCAAGCGGAGATTGGTAATCTGATTAACTTATTCCTCACATAATTAAACAATACATGAAAAGAGTTACTGGTCTTGGCGGTATTTTTTTTAAATCAAAAGAACCCAAAGAATTGACTTCGTGGTATGACAAACACCTCGGTTTGAACTTTGGGAAAAATACTTGGTCAACTTTCAAATGGCGGGAAAGGAATAATCCCGACCAAATTGGTAGGACAGAGTTCAGCCTTTTTCCTGAATCTACTGATTATTACGCCCCAAGCAACAGTTCTTTTATGCTCAACTTCCGAGTGGAAAATCTGGAGGAATTAATCGAGATACTGAGGGGGGAGGGTGTGACGATTGTTGGCGACATCGAGGTCTATGAATACGGTAAATTTGGCTGGATTCTCGACCCCGAAGGCAATAAAATTGAACTATGGGAACCTATTGATGAACCACTGGAACAGATGGAATAAATCAAATACTCTTAATTTTTAAATATGTTACACAAACAAGCAATATGAAAAAAATCCTACTCCCTATTATTTTACTTTGTGGAATAATCGCCTGCCAGTCTTCTCAAAAATTTGTTAATAAAGAAGTGCCCAATACTCCCAGCCCGGGTTTTGACCTTGCCGGTTCAGATGCTAAAGCCATTGAAATTGCCGATGACGTCATGAAATCGAGCGGTGGGCGTTACGCTTGGGATGTGACGCGGTATATTCGTTGGACTTTTTTTGGTAAAAGAGCACTACTTTGGGACAAAACTAAGGAACGCGTCCGGATTGACTTTCTTGATCAAGCGCTGAGAATCAGGATAAATCTTAAAGATATGACCGGTAAAGTTTGGAAAGACGGTATAGAAATGACTCATCCCGATTCACTTAAAAAATATCTCGCTCGCGGCAAATCCATTTGGATTAATGATTCTTATTGGCTTGTCATGCCTTTTAAATTGAAAGACAGTGGTGTTACTTTAAAATATGTGGGTAAAAAACCAAATTTTATTCAAGCCGAATGTGATGTTTTGGAGTTAACTTTCAAAGGAGTAGGAGATACACCTGACAATAAATACCATATTTATGTCAATCCTTCGAGCAAAATGGTGACACAGTGGGATTATTATGCTAAAATGACGGATGAAAAACCACGTATGTCCACTCCGTGGGCGGATTATCGAGCTTTGGGGAACATTATGCTCTCTACAAGTAGAGGAGACGGTAGGAGTATGGCACCAATGGGTGTTTACCGACAAATGCCCGATTCGGTTTTTACTTCGTTTTATGATATAAATTGGGCAAAAGTGAAATAAAAAACACGATGAACCGTCTGAAACATTGAAACTTTCAGGCGGTTTTTCTTTTTCATTTCGTACATTTGCACCGCTAAAAAAAGAACTTAGTTTTATTAAAATACAAGTGATGAATCAAGACAATAAAAATACCATTATTGGTATGGTATTAATTATGGCGATTTTGTTCGGGTGGCAATATTTCAGCTCGCCTTCCGCACAACAAATCGCAGAAAATAAAAGAATTCAGGACTCGACTGTACAAGCTCAACGCCGCATTGACAGTTTGACCATAGCTCAAAGAGCGGGACAAGCACCTCTGGCAGCAACGCAGGTTTTGCCCGATTCACTCAGAATACAACAAATGCAGGGCGAGTTTGGTGTTTTAGCGTCTTTGTCATCCGGTCAGGAACAGTTGAATACGCTTGAAAATGATGTTTTCAAAATTACTTTCTCTAATAAAGGTGGACGAATTAAGGATGTTGTGTTGAAACAATACTTTAAAATATCAGAAGATTCCAGTCGAGTTGAAAAGAAAGAACCGTTGCATTTATTAGAAGATATTAAGAACCGATTTGAATTTGTGCTGCCTTCTAACACCTCTAAAGGCAAAATTTCAACCGAAGACCTATATTTTGCCCCCCCCTCAGTATCCGGCAATACTATCGTTTATCGGGCAGCTGTCAATGACCAAACTTTTATTGAACAAAAATATGTGATTGGTAAAGGGTATGATATTGATTACGATGTACAAATGAAAGGCTTGGGTCAGGTTTTAAACCCAACCGCTAAAACCGTTCAGCTAAATCTTGAAAACTATCTGGATAAATTAGAGAAAAACGTCAGTTACGAAAGCTCCTATTCTAATATCCATTATCGGGAATCGAATGAAACACCCGATTATCTTGCGGCAACAGGTGAAGTCAAAAAGGAGTTTTCCAGCAATCCAATCTTATGGGTTTCACATTCAAACCAGTTTTTTAATACGTCACTCATTTCGCAAACGGGGGGGTTCAAGTCTGCAATTTTAGAAAGTCAGGCTTTCGATGCTAAAAGTGCCGATTTGAAAAAGACGACTTCTAAAATTGAATTTGCCGCTGATAATGGCGAGGTCAATGCCAAAATGAAGATTTTTATCGGTCCCAACGATTATTCTATTCTAAAAGCCTATAATAACAAATTAGAAGATGTCGTGAGTTATGGGGGATCAATTTTGGGCACTATCAATAGATGGATTATTCGCCCGATTTTCGACTTTTTGCACAGCATTTTTGGTAATGTGGCGGTTTGTATTTTGCTTTTAACACTCATAGTAAAAGCTGCTTTATATCCCTTGAGTTACAAAATGCTCCAGTCCCAAGCAAAAACGACTGCACTGAAACCGGAAATTGAAAAGTTAAAGGCTAAATACAAAGACGAACCACAGAAGGTGCAAGTGGAGCAAATGAAAATATATCAGGAGTTTGGGGTCAATCCTTTAGGCGGCTGTTTGCCGACCCTTTTGCAGATGCCCATCTGGATGGCTTTGTTCCGTTTTTTTCCTGCAACCATTGATTTTCGACAACAAGGCTTTTTGTGGGCAACTGACTTGACCGGTTTTGAAGAATTCATTAAATTGCCTTTCCATATTCCTTTATATGGTGCACATATCAGTTTATTTGCTTTATTGTGGGGTGCTTCTTTAGTGGTCTTCACGTGGTATTCAATGAAAGATGTGGATATGACGGGTCAGCCGGCTATGATGAAACAATTGCAATTTTTCACGCCGGTACTTTTCACAGTCATGTTTAATAGCTATGCAGCCGGTTTGAGTTTATATATGTTGTTTTCGAATTTATTAAATATAGGTCAGACAATTGTGACTAAAAATTATGTGATTGACCATGAAAAAATTCTCAAAGAACTACATATTTACAAAAAAAATCCGAAGAAACCCAACGCTTTCCGTCGGAAACTCAACGAAGCTATGCAAGCTCAACAAGCGATGAAAGAAGAACAAGAAAAAGCTGTAAAAGGAAAGAAAAAATAATAGTCATGATTTTGTCGTAAGACAAAATATCTCAATACCGAATGGACGATTTTTTGTAAACAGGCAAATCTTTATGCACTTAAGGAATGTTTGTTGGCTAAAAATCGTCCATTTTTTTTACGAATAACCAATTTAATAAAACCGCTTTCTGGCTATGAATAAAATCATTTTATGTACTTTTTTGTTGATATTTTTGGATGCTTGCAGCAAAAAAATAGTGGAAAAAACGACTCAAATCCAGCCTGTTCAAGAAAAGACTGTTCAAGAGGTAATACCGCCCGATTTGCCAATACCACCTGATAAACTGAAAATTCCTAAGGAAATAGATGAAAATTTGCTGGTTCGGTTACAACGAACAGCGTGTTTTGGCAAATGTCCGGTGTTTACCGTTGACATCTTTAGAGATGGGAAAGTGACATATTCTGGCGTGGCGCACGTAAAAAAACGCGGACAATATGTGGCAATAGCGGGATTGGATTGTCTGAAAAAAATTCAGAAAAAAGCTAAAGAAGTTAACTATTTTAAAATGTCGGATAAATATCCCAAAGGAGATATTGAACTAACGGATATACCGACAACGATCACTTACATCCGTCAGGGAGAGAAAGGGAAACTTATTGCCGATAATTTCGATGCGCCGAAAGAATTGATTGAATTTGAAAAATGGCTTGAAAAAGAATTGGATAATTTGGATTGGAAAGAGTTGAAGCAATAAAAAATGAGTCCAATCTTTTAACAGATAATGAACTCATTGCTTCTAAATCATCTAAAACTATTTATCAAAGGATTACAATGTTGATTTTTTTTATTGTGTTAACATGCCTGAGATGCGCATCAAATCTATTTCAGCCATTTTCGCTTCAAACTTGGCAGAAACTGACCTGAAAATAGCATTTTCATACACTTGCTGAATTTGTGCCAATTCTAAAACCGTTGAGCGGCTTAACCGAAAACGCTCCATGGCAATATTAATACTCAAACGGGCTATTCGAGCGTTTTCTTCCTCCCCCCTCAGTATAGCCAAAGCATTTTGATAATTTTGATAAGTCAGATTGAGAGTATTAATCAAATCTATTTCCAACTGTTGCATGCGCAGTTTGTTGGATTCAATTTCAATTTTTGCATTTTCAGATTGTCTTTTGATATTACCTCCATCATATAAGGGATATGTCAATGTCAAACCGGCGTTAAGACCTGTATTTTGATTTATCAAAAATAAACCGGCTGTATTGTCTTGCCTTCCCACATTGAATGCAGAGTTAAAAACCACTCGAGGTTTACGCAAAGCATCAATTTGTTTCTGAATGAGCATGGCAATACCGCTTTGCTTTTTCAATAAATCAACACTGAGGTTTTTATTAATGGCATTGTTTCTGAGAGTATTGACCTCATAATTTGAACCTATCATCAAAGAGTCTTTGACGTCAAAGGTGATATCAGGCGGATTGCTCAGCAACTGGTTGAGCTGTAATTTTGCTATTTGAATGGCTTGGTTTTGCCTTAACAAATTGGTTTTTTGTACACTTAAGTCGGTTTGAGCCTGATAAACGTCTAATTGATTGCCTTTGCCCACATCTAACCGCGTTTGTGCTATGCGGAATCGCTCTTCAAAAAGGTTTAATTGTTCTTGGAGACTGTTGAATAAATCTTGTTGCCGAACAATGTTGAAATAGGCCCGCATAACATCATAAATAATCTGCTCCGAACGAATCCTAAAATTGATTTCACCAATGCTTTGTAATTCTTTCAGTCGGTCGAGTTCGAGATACATTCTTTTTCCATCGTAGAGCAACCAACTCAACTGTACACCTGCTGTGACGTTGTTGGTTAAGTTGGTTCTATTGATTTCATTGCCATTCGACAGTTTTTGATTCAAATAACCAAAAGACGGGGTTTCTGAAGCCACAAGGTTGACATTTGGCAAAAATCCGGCGTTCCCTTTAACGGCATTGTTTCCCGCAATTTGAATTTCGTTGCGTAGGACTTTGATACCTAAACTCTGACTTAAAGCCTTTTGTATCGCCTCATCCAGCGTTAAAGTAGGATTTTGACCTTTATTGATGGTATGGACTAACAAAAAAATAAAAAGGAATAAACATTTTTTTAATCCCATCAAAATTTCACTTTTGGAGCGGCTAAAAGACACTCCGAAATGAATATTATTCAATTTCTTTGTTTTAAAAATCATAAAATCTTTATCGTTAACAGATTGAGCCAAGCTATGTTAATTGACTCTAAATGATGAAAAAATCTATCAATCATTGGAGGCTACAAGTATGCCTTTAGATATTTCTGGTTGATGTTCTTCTCTTATTTCTTCAACAACCACTTTATGTTTTCGGGCTAAGTAGCTATACATAGCCGGAATGACATATAAAGTAAGCGTTAATGAAAATAATAAACCACCGATGATGACAATACCCATACTCATCCGGCTTTTTGAGCCCGCACCTAATGCTAACGCAATGGGCAAAGCACCTAACATCGTGGCTAATGAAGTCATTAAGATAGGTCTGAAACGCGATACGGCGGCTTCAATAATGGCATCTTTTTTAGCTACTCCTCGTTCACGGAGTTGGTTGGCAAATTCAACAATCAAAATACCATTTTTCGTCACTAAACCAATGAGCATAATGATACCGATTTGAGAAAAGATATTCAATGTTTGATTGAAAAACCATAACGAAAACAAAGCACCCGCTAAAGCTAACGGAACCGTCAACATTATGATGAACGGGTCAATAAAACTTTCAAACTGAGCTGCTAAAATCAAATACACCAATAGCAAGGCAAGAATAAAAGCAAATGCCGTGTTGCTCGAACTTTCGTCAAAGTCTCTTGATGACCCAGTCAATTCCGTTGAAAATGTTTCATCTAATGTCTTTTTTGCCGCTTCTTTCATGGCAGCTATGCCTTCACCCATTGTGCGTCCGGGAGCCAGACCAGCTGAAACTGTCGCTGATTTGTATCGGTTGTAATGGTATAATTGAGGGGGGTTAGACCGCTCCTCAATTTTCAAAATATTGTCTAATTGAACCAATTCACCTCGGCGATTACGGACGTACATTGATTTCATATCTAAGGGTTCGTCCCGATTAGCCCTGTCAACTTGCCCGATGATTTGGTATTGTTTGCCAGTCATGTTAAAATATCCGTATCGCAAACCACTCAACGAAAGTTGCAAGGTTTGGGCAACATCCATAACACTGACATCTAAAGAACGGGCTTTTTCTCTGTCAATATTGATGTACAATTCGGGTTTATTGAATTTCAAGTTGACATCTACATTTGAAAAAACCGGACTTTTAGATGCTTCATCCATAAATTTAGGTAACTTATCTACCAATTTATCAAAATCAGGAGCTTGTATAACAAATTGAACCGGTAAACTACCAAATCCACCCGTTGAGATTGTTTGTTCTTGAATGATAAATGACCGACCTTCATTGAATTGACGCATTTTAGCTGTTAATGCGGTGGCAATGTCCTGTTGTGTCTTTTTTCTATCATCAGGGTCGTTCAGCATTAAACGAATCATACCCGTGTTAGCACTGCCCAAACCACCAAAACTGGGGGAAGTCATTGAAATAGAAACGCGCTTTTCCGGTATTGAGTCATTCAGATAATTGATTAATTTATTAATGTAGCGGTCTGTGTATTCATAAGTAGCACCTTCCGGGGTCGTGATCACAAAACGCATCCAACTTCTGTCTTCTAAAGGCGCCAATTCTGATTTCAACGTACTATTAAAATACCAGATTACTACTGCCATGACGGCAAAAATGGGAAAAGCCAGCCATTTGGTTTTCATAAATCCGACGAGTCTTCTCCGGTAATTTTCTTCTACGGCTCTGAAAAAAGGTTCTGTAGCGGTATAAAACCGCGTTTTTTTCTTGTCTTTGCGTAATAAATAGGCGTTTAACATGGGCGTCAATGTCAACGAAACAAAAGCGGAAATCAATACGGAACCAGCCAATACCACCCCGAACTCTTGAAACAATCTGCCCACAAAACCTTCCATAAAAATGACTGGAAGAAATACTGCCGCTAATGTGATAGATGTTGACACCACCGCAAAGAATATTTCCCTTGAGCCTTTAAAAGCCGCTTGAACGGGATCCATTCCGTCTTCCACCTTTTTATAGATATTTTCGGTAACTACAATCCCGTCATCAACGACCAAACCCGTTGCCAAAACAATCGCTAACAAGCTCAATACATTGATGGAATAATCCATGACATACATAATGAAAAATGCCCCGATTAGCGATACGGGAATATCAATTAATGGGCGAATAGCGATTGTCCAATCCCTAAAAAACAAGAAAATAATGATAACAACTAATGTAATGGCAATGAAAATTGTTTCTTTTACCTCTGAAATAGACCTTCTAATAAATTTAGTTTTATCTACCGTAATATTCAGTTTGATATCAGATGGAATTTCACTTTTGAGTTTTTCAATTCGCTTATAAAATTCATCGGCAATTTTTATAACGTTGGCACCGGGCTGTGGAATCAGCGCAATAGCGACCATTTGTTTGCCATTGGAGCGCATGATTGTTTCTTCATTCTCTGCCCCGATAACTGCTTTGCCTATATCTTTGTATTTAATTGTGCCATTCACATCTTCTTTAATGGTCAATTCTTCAAAATCGCTGACAGTTTTCAATTTGCCCACAGTTTTGACGGTTAATTCGGAGTTGTTACCTACTATTTTTCCGGAAGGTAATTCAACGTTTTCACGGTCAAGCGCTTGTTTAACGTCTAAAGGGGTGAGTTTATAAGCCGCTAATTTTTGAGGATCCAGCCATAAGCGCATAGCGAATTTTTTTTGCCCCCATATTTGAAGAGACGCTACATCAGGGATAGTTTGTACTCTTTCACCCAACACATTTTCGGCATAATCTGAAAGCTCCAATATATTTCTCGTATCACTCTCGACAGACATGCCGATGACAGAATCACTGTTGGCATCCGCTTTTTGGACAGATGGAGGTCCATCTATATCTTGTGGCAACAAACGCATCGCTTGACTTACTTTATCGCGCACGTCGTTAGCAGCTGTTTCCAAATCGCTATTGACCTCAAATTCAACAGTAATCATAGAGCTGCCTTGATTACTTGAAGAACTCACCGTTCGGATGCCCGGAACACTGTTAAGCACTTTTTCAAGCGGTTCCGTGATTTGGGTTTCGATGATTTCGGCGTTAGCACCCGTATAACTTGTTCTAACGGTAATCACCGGCGGGTCAATACTCGGAAATTCTCTGACACCCAATGACTTAAATCCAATAAATCCGAATAAGAGAATTATTAGATTCATCACAATTGCCAAAACAGGGCGTTTTATACTGATGGATGAAATGCTCATTTTTAATAATTTTTAAAGTACTGTTGTAATTTTTACTCTCATGTCGGGCTTTATACCCATCAAACCACTCGTAATTACAGTATCTCCAACTTGTATGCCCGATATCACCTGAATCTTGGTATCCGTCCGGACGCCTACTTCAATGTTCATTGGAGTCGCTTTTCCATTTTTTGATACCATGACCTGCTGTCCTTTTAGAACCGGTATAATTGCCTCTGTAGGAACCATCAGCGCGTTATCTATTTCTTTGAGACTAAAATCTACTTTCACAAAAGCACCCGCTCTGAGTTTATTTCCCGGATTGGAGGCAGTAGCCCGTATTTTTAAAGTTCGGGCAATGGGGTCAATTTGATTTTCAGTAGCATAAACCTTACCTGAATATTTTTCATTAGACCCCTCAGTACTGAACATAATTGCGTCGCCAATTCTGACTGTGTTAGCGTATTTTTCGGGTATTGTAAAATCAATTTTTACCGGATTGAGTTGTTGAATCGTCGCAATGTTGCTTGAAGCACTGATATAAGACCCTAAACTGACACTTCTTAAACCCATCACGCCGCTGATTGGAGCGCGTAATTCTGTTTTGGCAATTTGAGCTTGCGTGAATTCAATATCCGCTTTGATATTGTTTATTTGATTGATTATCGCATCATATTCATCTTGTGAAATGCCTTTGACTTCGAGTAATTTTTTCAATCGGCTTTCACTTTGTTCAGTGAGCTTGAGTTGAGCGTAATATTTTTTTAATTGCGCTTGTAGGTCTGTATCATTTAGCTTAATCAGTAATTGACCTTTTGTGACCGGTTGACCTTCTCTGATATTGAGTTGAACAATCTTACCGGCTACTTCAGGTTTTAAATCAACCACTTCTGACGAGAAAATAGTTCCGGTAGCAAATATTTTATTATCTAATTTTTCGGCTTTCACCACATAACCGCTCACACCCACTGAGGGGGGTGGCATTGGTGCGCCGCCGACAGGAGATTGTCCCATTGGTGCGGGAACTTCTTTGGTGAAATACTTTATTTTGATAAAAGCTATAGCGGCTACTGCTAAAAGGAACAAACCAATGCGCACGAGTAATTTCATAAATTGCATTTTTAATGATTCTCAAAGATAGACAGTTTGGGTTATCAATACGTGTTTACTAATTTCTCTTTCGACAAGTCACCATTTTTTTAGTTCAACTGATGAATTACTTTGTTAATAGTATGACTTTAAATTTTGTAGATTGTTAAGTGAGGTCATTTTGGGTCATATTCTTTTATAACAAAAAAATATTTATCATAATGTGTTTTCTATACAAAAATAATTAATAAATATACAAATATGCTCAAAAAGGTATTGTTTTTGTCATTTATTGTATTTTTGGTTTTCTAATGATGAATGAAAGAACATTGAGATGACACATATGTATAAAAAACTATTCGATAAAACAAGCCAAGCCGTCATATTTGTAGATGCTCAATTCAGGGTTTGTGATTTTAACACAGCGGCTTCTCAACTGTTTGGTGAGGTATTGTCTGATCATATATTTATTAAGGATTTACCAAATTTGATGTATGTGGGCAATATTGAAAAAAGTGTAATGAAGGAGTTAAAAAAGGAAGGTTATTGGAAAGGTAAAATCACTTCTTTTTCCTCCAATCAAAAAATATCTTTGGTAATCGGCGAATATCACCGCATTTCTTCTTCAACTGCTAAGAATGAACCACATTATATGTTGCTTTTTCAATCGATTGATGAAAACAGTGAATTGATAGCTTCATTGATGGCTCAGCAACAGCAATATCAAACCTTTTTTGAAGTTTTATCCATTGGCTTGGTTGTTCAAACCCAAACCGGGGATATTGTCTTATGTAATACGGCTGCGGAGCATATTTTGGGTTTAACAAAAAATCAGATGTTGGGCATTTCTTCAATTGACCCGAGTTGGAAATGTATCCATGAAGATGGTTCCGATTTTCCCGGGCATACGCATCCGGTACCCGTTTGTCTTGAAACCGGAAAGCCCATCCGTGATGTGGTAATGGGTGTTTATAGACCTAATAATACCATAAGTTGGATTGCAATCAATGCTGAACCTATTTTTGACAGGACATCAAAAAATCCCATATCAGTTATTTGCTCTTTTAGAGAAATTTCGGATTTTAAGGAAATGAAGTTTTTCAATTGAAGCTTATAAAAAGCTTTATTTTGCTTTTTCAAGAGTAAAACCAAAGGTTGAACCGACTCCCTCAGTACTGCGCACATGAACGGACTGATTGTGCGCTTCTACGATATGTTTAACAATAGAAAGGCCCAAACCCGTACCCCCTACCTCCCGACTTCTGCTCTTATCGGCTCGGTAAAAACGGTCAAAAAGATGTTTCAAGTGGTGGCGAGCAATGCCGATGCCGTTGTCAGATATTTCCACAAGGATAATTTTATCCATATCGTATAAGCTGACTTTCGTTTGTCCTCCTTTTTTACCGTATTTAATTGAATTACTCACCAAATTAATCAGTACTTGGCGGATTTTATCCAGATCACCCTTTACCCTATAACCGTGATTAGCTCCTTCTTTAAATGAAAGTTTAATATTTTTTGTTTTCGCTTTTAATTCCAAATCCTCAAAGACTTCAAGCGCTAATTGTTGAATATCAAAATTCTGTACATCTAAAACCATTTGTCCGGATTCCAATTTTGAAATCGTTTCCAAATCCTCAACGATACTATTCAATCTTTCAACATTGCGGGCTGCTTTTTGCAAATAAGCCATATTGATAGTGGGGTCATTGATACCACCGTCAATGAGTGTATGCAAGAAACCCTGAATATTAAAAATGGGCGTTTTCAATTCATGTGAAACATTGCCCAAATAATTGCGGCGATATTCTTCCAACTCCTGAAGGGACGCGATTTGTTTGTCTTTGGTTTCAGCCCATAATTCTACACCTTGTTCTACTTGCTCAAAAGTTTCGCCTTCAATAGGGGTTGAACCATCTGTTTTTTTAGCATCAGTAATTTTTTTATAAATAACTTTTATTCTTCTATAAATAAAATTATTAATAAAAAACTTCACTATGAAATAACAAACCATAAAACTAACAATCGGCAAAAAGACAAGACTGAGCGCGGGTGTCAATTCATTGCCTGAAAAATTGAAGAATATGACAAGTATAAAAACACTCAACGAAGTAATTAAGGCAGCAAAAAAAGCCAGTTGCTTAGGTGTTGGATTTTTAAACATAAATGATGGATGGAAGAACCTTTAAATTTTTTTAATGAATTAGTGGCAAATTTAACAGAATTAAGTTGCTTTCAAATATACGAGCAACATTTTCATTAAAAATAACTCAAAGAGAGGGTTCTTGGTTTTTATAAGTCAAATTTATAGCCTATGCCTTTTAGCGTTTTGATGTATTCATCGCCTAACTTTTCTCTTAACTTTCGGATGTGTACATCAATCGTTCTATCTCCTACTATAACATCACTTCCCCACACTTTATGGTAAATCTCTTCTCGGGTGAACACTTTACCGGGTTTCGAAGCCAGTAGACACAACAATTCAAATTCTTTTTTGGGCAATTCAATAGTTTCGTCCCCCCTCAGTATATGCACTTTTTGGCGGTCAATTCTCAAATCACCTACGGTCATAAAAGATTGGTTTTCAGCATTTTCTGTCTTGTTACGTCGTAGTAGGGCTTTCACTCGACTTATCAATACTTGTGGTTTTATGGGTTTGGTTATGTAATCATCACCGCCCACGTCGAGTGCTTTTATTTGCGCCAAATCTTCATCTCGGGCAGTCAAAAAAGCAATAATGGCGTCATCATAATTCCGATTTTCTCTTAATTTTTTGCAGGTTTCGATTCCGTCCATTTCGGGCATCATAATATCCAGAATAATCAATTGAGGTCTTACTTGAGCGGCTATTTCAAGCGCTTTTTTGCCATTTAAAGCGGTGAAAACTTCAAAACCTTCTTTTTTGAGATTGTAACTCAAAAAGTCAAGAATATCTGTTTCATCGTCAACAATCAGTATTTTCGTCATATTTAATCTGAATTTAGCCGCAAAAATACTATTCAATAAGCCATTAACGGCTTTTACAAGATTAAGAAATCGTTAAGTCTTTAAGTTATAGATAAGTATTAAGAAATAGGTCAACTGCATCATTAATATAGTTATATTATGTCTTTTTGAAGCTGTATTACTGTACTTTTTGAGCAGTGTCCTGAACGCTTCTTTCCTGCAACTTTTTGATAACGTCTTGATAAAACCGCTTCATCATCGCTGGATTATCACTTAAAATGCCCATAGATGAATCATAATCTTTAGCGGTGATGCCATTCCTTTCGAATATCTGAGGGTAATACAAAGTGGACAAACTGTCTTTCATATACGAGGATTCGTTATCATAAATCGTTTCTGCAGTATGAATATCAGCCATGACTTCCAAAAATTTCTCTCTCGAAACCGGCATTTTTTTTTCCGAAGGTCGACAAGACATGAAATGACAAAGACTAAGAGTTATGGAAATTATTAGAATATTATATTTCATTTATTTGAAATTTAAACTAATAAGTAGTAAAATTGAAATAAACACTGTTATTGACTAACGAGGTTTATTTCAGTTGAACTACTTAACATCAATCATTGATATTTTTGGGAAACAACAAAGCCGTGACTTTTGCGGTTTTTTCGTTGAATTCTTTCCAAGAATTAGCGGATACTTCAATTTTGACAATCCCGCACGTCGGCACATTATCAATGGTCTCTTTTGAAAATTGATTGGCAAAAAAAGTAAAACCGGGATTGTGTCCGAACATCAAAATCGTATTTTTATCATTGGGCAATTCCCGAACAATGTGCAGTAGAGTCGATGTAGAGGCTTCATAAATTTCCATTTCTTTTTGAATATTTTCAATGGATAGCCCTAAACCCAACGCAAAATATTGAGCAGTCGTAAAAGCTCGTTTAGCCGGACTACTCACAATCAAATCGGGTTTTACACCCAAACTATTAAGTTTTCTGGCCATTTTGGGTGCATCTTTGAAACCTCGCTCGTCGAGTGAGCGGTCAAAATCTCTCATACCAACTTCCGCCCAACTGGATTTGGCGTGGCGAATCAAATAAAGTGTCTTCACTGTGATGAAATTTGAATGTGAAATAAATAATCGGCAGTTTATGGTGATAAAATTTGCTTTACAACATAAATGCGATTTATTTTGTTGGTTTTTAACCTTCGACAGGGCGAAGTTACAATTTCGCCGTATATTTTGCAATGAAAGCTAATTTTCCTTTATCCAATATTGAGTTTAACATTGAAGACGATTTGCTCGAGCAAGCCGAATTGCTGGAAGAGGGCAGTGCCATCAAATCATTAACGGAAGTTGACAAAAATCTGTGGGTGGTGCGTATTGACGATGCCGGTGAAATGATTGAAACGGAAATTCAACTCAACGGCGCCAAGGTGAGAAGTTTCACTTGCGAATGTTCTTTTTTTAAAAAATATACGATTTGCCCCCACGTTGCCGCCGCATTAATGGCGCTAAGAAAGCGAAAAGTGATAGAAAAAGAGGCTAAAGAAGCCCAAAAAGCGGCAAAAAAACCGGTGTCAGAAATACCCACGAAACTCACTATTCCCAATATTCTCAAACGGATTGATTCCGCTCAACTCATCGAATTTATCGCCGATTATGCTCGTCAGGATAAGCAATTTGCTTTGGCTCTTAAAACCCGTTTTACGGGGGATTTGGTAGAAGGTAATTTTATGGAGCATTATAAAACATTGATAGACAATACTTTGCGCACGGCAAAGAATCCTAAAGGTAAACTCACGCCGAAAGGATGGCTTCAATTTTTTACGATGTTAGACGAGTTTAAACAAAAAGCGGAAACGCTGTTTAAAAGTGGTGAACTCAATAGCAGTTTTGAATTGATTCAATTGTCACTTCCGCTTGTACACCGATATATGCGTTCGTATGATTCGCCACACATCAAATTAGGTAAAAGGCAAGTCTTATTGCTCGAGATACTGAGAGGGTACTCCGGTATGCTTATTTCACCCGAACTTTCAGAAAAAATTTGGGATTTTATGGTGAATGAATATGCCTTAAATGCGAAATATAAATATTCCGATTTGATTTTCGATTGGTTGAATAAACACACAGACTCCGTGGCGCGCGTGGACAGAATGGTGCAAGTGATTGAAAATCAAATAACTGCCACGAGGGGTAATTTCGATGTTCAGGATAGGTTATTAACGCAAAAAATTCAAGTGTTGCAAAAAAGCGGCAGGGTAGAAGAAGCCAGTGAAATGATTTTAGGGGCTTCCCAAAATCCCGAAGTATTGCTGTTTGCCATTCAAAATTCGCTGGACAACAGCGATATTGTTTTGGCGAAAAGTTTAGCAATCAATGGTTTAAAACTGTTTAAAACGACATCAGCTATCATTGACCAACTCGATGAATTTTTATTACAAATATCAGTTATTGAGTCTGATACTGAGGGGGTACTGTTTTACGCTGAAAAACGATTTTTTAGGACTCTTGATTTTGGATATTATAATTTGATGAAAAAATATCGCCTTTCATCGACAAAAACAAAGTCTATCACGCACATATTAGAACTACCACCCTATAAAATAGAGAAACGCGACGCCCTGGCGGCTATTTATTTTGCCGAAAAACAGTTGGATAAACTGGTGAATATGATTAAAAGTCAACAGTCTTTGGAATTACTGCGCCGCTATGGTCTTGAAATTTGGCAAAACAATTCCCTTGAAGGTTTTGAATTGCATAAAATTGTTCTTTACGAATATCTCTATTCGCATTTAGGTCGCCCGCCTGCGCAACGTATCCGAACCCTTTTGGAAAGTCATATCGAAAAAAAGGGTGTTGAATTAGCCGAATCATTGATGGCTGCCATCAAAAAAGATTTTCCTGAACGCTATTCTTTGAAAGAAGAACTTGAAGATATGGTGTTGGATTTGGAAAAAAAGGAGATTTTAAGGAGGGTATAAAGCGTGCATGTTCTATACTTTTTCACCCAAAACAGTCACCAAAGTTTGAGTGACATTATCCAGTACCTCAAATGCTGTTTCCGCCATTTTGTTGCCTTTAGTATCCAAAAGGGGATTGATTTCAACAAATTCTAAACAAACGACTTTTTTTGAACGAATTATTTGTTGAATAATGGCAATAATCTCATATTGGTCAAATCCCTTGGGAACGGGTGTGCCGGTGCCATAAGAAATCATATCGCAATCCATACTGTCCACGTCGAAAGAAATGTAAATCATACCGCAATCGGTCAATTT
>JANPGW010000101.1:0-10725 GCA_031424115.1 Saprospiraceae bacterium
GCATAAGCGTAAATTTCTTTCATGCCTTCCACTGCCCATTCCCATTCTTCTTCGGGACGACCATCGGGGATTATTTTACCGACCGTTGCGGGTACAACGGAGACCATTTGCCCGTCCAATTCTTTGACCATTCGCACAACCTCTTTGACATATTGCACCGAATTGGCGCGTTGCGTTTTGTCTTTGGCTAATAGATTGCGTTCGCCCAACATTAATGTAACTGAACCCCAACAACCGATGCCGTGCTCTTTCAGCAATTTGCCCACTTTAGCCGTGTCGTATTGTTCAGGCGTGCCTTGAATTTCTATTTTATCGTAGCCCAATTTGGCGATGCGTTTCACCGTTTTTTCGATGGTTTCTGCCCGCATCCAGTTGTGAATTGAAATTTCCATGGTTTCTTTTAAAATTCAATACATTTTTAAATTCTCACATAAAACTACAAAAAGAGAATGCTTTGAATAAGGAATACGCGTACTTTTTCGACTAAATGACGATATTCAATCTAACTGCACACTCCTCTACTCTTCCCTATCATTTATTACATTTTCGTCTGACAACGAATTGTTTTTTCCGGAATTCTGAATTTGATTCAGATAATTATCGGGGCTGACTACCTTCAAACCCGTATTTTTTTCATAATTCTCTCTCGCTGCGCCCGTTTTAGTTCCACCGTCGGTAGCGGTATCGAGGTTTTCAATAAAACCTTGCGCATCATTTTTGATGGCTAATAGACGGGTTGTTTCTTCACCCAGAGCGGTAAAGATGAGTTCGAGGGGGGTCATGTGGTCACGGAGATTTTCACGCTCTAAACCTTTGATTTTGCCGTGCTCGCTCGGCGTTATGCCAAAAGTCCCTTTTGCAATGATGGCAGTCAATATCGAAAAATCTTTATTCTCTGTGACGCCTCTTGTCTTCCACTCGCTTGTGAGGCGTTTTCGGGCATTGGTGGCTTCTATGCGGCGCTCTATCCATTCGTCAGTGTATCCTTTCGCTCGGTAGAGTTGTATCTGCCTATCTGTCAATAATTCGGGGTCTTGTATTTCATCCAAACGCTCTTTACCTACCTGCGCCAACCATTGTTTGAATGGTTCAGCTTTGGCAGATGGAATAGACATAATCACTCGGAACACCCCCTCAGTATTGGCGCATAAAATCTTCTGTTTCCCTCCGGCTGTATCGAAAAGGATAGGTACAACTTGTACCGCCCCTTTTATTTCCTTATCTCTCAGATTCAATCTTTTCCAATATTGTTGCGGGTCTTTGCTATCCGTTAAAAGACTGATAATATCCACCACAGAAAAATACCATTCTTCTTGTTGCCAAGTCCTGCGGATTTGTTTATCTTGAAAAAGGATGATTTTATTATCTTGTTGCATAGTTGAACGTATAATAATGGTCAATAGAACTATAGTAAACGGTGCACAAATATTGAAAATTAATTGAAAAATAATGTACATTTAATGCTTTTTTTCAATTAAAAGCACATTAAATTTCAATTATGTTATTTGCTTTTAAGAATTTTTAAAAAGGCTTGAGCCGTAATTGTTTTTGCCAAAAGTCGATTGTCCCAACTTTCAGGAGATTTAGTTTGTAATTCTTTTTTTCTACCATTCAATCGTTCCATGATTGTTGCAAAATGGTCATTTTGTTCAAATATCTTTTTCTTTAAAAACCAATTGACGATAGTTCCGGCTTTGGCATCCTCCTCGACTTGCTGGGTCTTGGTTTCAAAAATTTTAATAACTTCCTCAAAATACCAATCTTCAAAACCAATAACTTCCGAAGCAACTACCCTACCAATCATTTCAATGGCGATATTATCTTGCACACTGTAAGCGACCAATCGGTCAAATGCTTTGAGTTGAGCATAACTCATATCTTCAAATTTCAAACCTTCGAAAAGATCTTTTTGATGTGTTGCTTCTTTCCTACTCCCTTTATCCCAAAATTCGAACTCAATTTCTTCAACATTTCTACCCTTTTTGATGCCTTTCCAAGAGACTTTTATGCTTGTGTGCTGCGATATTTCACTTTCTAAGGGCTGCAAAACGCGCTTTTTAAAATTGCCATAATCGTCGTATTTTTGGTCAACACCCAACAAACTTTTCAATTCCTCAATTTCATAACGCAGTTGCGACTTCTTTTGATACTTCGCCAAACGATTGCGATGGGCTCGGAATATTTGGAACATCCGAATCGAAAAACTTGATTTCAGCGGAATGACTTCCAATAACTCAACGCCCACATATTCTTTCAAATTGAGCAAGGCTGGTTGCAAAGGCTGCGAAAAAAGGAAGCGCATTCCGATCGTCCCATCCTCCATACGCACCGGTGAAATGTACTGAAACCAGTTCATTTTTCCGGGAAACGTCTTTCCGTCAATCTCAATATCGGTGGGCATAGTGATAGTACGTCCCATCATACGGTCCTGAAAAGTACGCATTTCTTCATATAAACCGCCCCATTTTTTGCCATCTCCTTTCAAAATGATTTCCAATTCTTTGACCGAAATGGTTTGCTCATTGAGTTGGCTCTGTTTGATGGGATCAATCTTGCTGATAAGATAGAGCATTACCTTTGCTTCTCTTGCAGATAATTGGTACCGAGCATTATAGACAAACGTATTGTCAATTCGAGCGATGGGGAGGTTTGTTTCTGGCATTTCCGATAAGAGGTTATTTCGTTATTACAGCCTTTGCTTTTTGATACAGAACAAAAGTAAATCATAACGGTACATAATCCAAAAAATGATGTACCTATTTGAAAACTCAACCCTGTTTACGTACCGTTATACTCAACAAACCAACCCTGTTTATGTACCGCCTTTACCCTGTTTACGTACCTTTATCCCTGTTTATGTACCGCCTTTACCCTGTTTATGTACCGTTTTATAGCTAAAACCCCCCTGTTTATGTACCGTTTTAGCTAAAAGTTATCCCTGTTTATGTACCGTTTGAAGTGTCCCTGTTTACGTACCGTTATAGCTCGTAACTAATTGATTATCAATCAAATAAACTGAGTAGAAAAATATATAAAAGGAGAGGGCTAAAATTAAAGACTAAAATAAATAAGATTAAAAGTCTTAAAAAAAGAGATTTTTAAATAAAAAATTAGGCGTGGGAATTCATAATTACAGTTTTGAAAAAAAATATTTTACGGGGTTTTGTGCAACAATTTTAAAATAGAGTGGGGAAGCAGGCTAAAAAAAAACTGCCATTCTTGGGTTTTATGCCTCACAAGAAGTATAAATGAAAAGAAGACGTGTTTTATGAGAACGGATAAAAAACCACATTTAATGTATTTTTAATTGAAATTTTCAATTAAAAATACATTAAATGGACATTATTCCAGATAGATATTATTCTTTATCAAAATACTCCCAACCTCTTTGCACAAAAAAAGCTCTCATGCTATACCCCCTCAGTTTCGACTCTTTTTTTACCTTTTCGTACAAAGGTCTTGGAATATCAATGGATATTCTGACAACATCTCTTTCTTCAATTTCGGGTTCTGCCATGGCCTTGGGTTTAGGTGCTATTTTTTGTAACTGCTCCAAAGCCTTTTCTTGGTCATCGGTAGAAAGATTTCTCCGACTGCTCATTTTTATATTTTTAGGATTTCTTTCCATTATTTAATTGATATTTAATGCTTGTTTAATTTATTTTTAATGCAAATTTAATGTAAATTATCAATTAAAAATCAATTATTTTTCAGTTAAACTCTTTGACGATAGTTTCTAACTCACTGGCTAAATTTTCAATTTCTTCTTTTGCTTTATCATCCGTGTATTCCGTGACGCCAATGCCGGCTTTAGGGGTTTGCTTATAAGCCTCGCGGGGGGCAATACGCGTTTGCAGCTTTCCTATGTCATAATCTTCGATGGCCTCACGCAATTCCCGTGAAAGGATATTTCTCTCCTTATATTCGTTAAAAAGGACAAATGCGAGCAATTTGCCACCACCCATCTCTTTCACTTTCTTCACTTGTTCATATCTATCAAAGAAATTTTCAAAACTTCTAAAATCATACAAACTTGGTTTTACGGGAATAATGACAACATCGCTGGCAAGCATCGTGCGATCCAGCATTTCATCAATGTGCGGGCGACCATCCACAAGAACCAAATCGTATTGATCTGTCAACTGGGTCAAATGTTTATTTAAAGCTTTGGGTTCGGTGCAGCTGCTGATAAAAATATCGCCCTTTTCTCGGTTGTTGTACCAAACAGTACAGGCTTGTTGCTTGTCCGTATCTACCAGACACACCCGATATCCTCGCTGAGAAAGACAAGCGGCAACATTCGTGACAAGGGTCGTTTTTCCAACGCCTCCTTTTTCATTGACAAATGAAATAATCATAGATTTTTAAATTGTGATGACTAAAAATTTTGCCCAAAGTTAAGGCGTATTTTTGGTATATTTTACACTTAATTGATTTTTAATGGAAGTATCATTTGTTTCTAATTGAAAAATAATGGATATTTAATTGAAATTATTGTTTATTAAATATAATCATTCGATAGTTTAGTCGGAGAATGAAGTGATAAAAGTCACTCATGTGATTGATAAGCATTCGTTCACTGCGTCCCATGTTTACCTATTTTTGGGAAGTCTCTTTTACGTTTGGCTGACCGGACACGCCGATGATATTATCAAAAACATCTGCCGGAAGGGCATTAGTTAACATGTGAACAATCATAAAAAAATGGCAATGAAAACATCTCGCATACTATTTGGCTACTTTGGTTTGGCTTATTTTATCTCTTGGCTTTTTTTCATTTTACTGATTCTTAATCGCCAAGGTTTAATTTTCCTCTTCGCAGATAATCCTCAAAACGCTCGTACGTTGGATATTTGGCATGCCTTTGGCGGCTTGGGCCCTTTTCTTGCCGCCATAGTACCATCTTGCTTTTTCAAAAAAAAGGGGCGTTGCGGGAATTTTTCAATGCCTATTCCCTCAATAAAATGACTCTTGTAGGGTGGCTTTTAGCACTTTCTCCGGTTTTTATTTTCTGTATTGCTTTAGTGGCAGGAAGGCTTGCTCATGGTGAGTGGCTGAGTATGTCCGATTTTTTTCAAAAAAATGATTTGCTTACGCCTTCTCATTTTATCGCTTGGTTTTTCCCTATTCTGACTTATGGTTTTGGAGAAGAGGCAGGATGGAGGGGTTTTGCTTTACCGTACCTCCAAACCCAATATCCCGCTTGGCTTGCCACCATTATTCTTTCTATTTTTTGGTTGGGGTGCCATATTCCGACTTTTTTTTACCGGTATCACCTTTCTGGAGGCATGTTTATCGGCTTTGTTTTGGGCTTATTATTTGGTGCCATTTGGATGACTTTTATTTACAATTATACCCGCGGCAGCCTGCTGGCGGTCAGTCTTTGGCATCTGACCTTCAATTTCGTTTCCATGATTGCCATTGATGCCATTAGTTCCTCTGTTATGAGTACTGTTGTTATGATGCTTGCGATTATAGTTGTGATAAAATATGGTAGAAAAGAATTATCTCCTTTTCCAAGAACAACAATTACTATGCAAAAATCACATACATGAAAGACCCTGTCAATTTAAATCATTTTTTTAACTGACGATAGTCATTTCGATAGGGGCAAGGTATCTATATTTTTATGCACAAATATCACGTATTCATTTTTACCCAAATTTAATTACTATGAAAAAAGTACACGTTCTCCTATTGTCCTTCATAGCGTTTTCAACGCTTACCGCACAACGCTTGGAATTGAGCCAAGACATTACTATTACACAACCTGTCCATGAAAACTTATACGCGGCAGGGGGAAACATCGCCATCAATGCCCCTATTCATGGCGATTTAGTAATCGCAGGTGGTACGATTAACATCAATGACACCATTCAAAATGATATTTTATTGGCGGGTAGTACTGTTTATTTCAACGGCTATGCGGGAGATGATGTCCGTTGCGCAGGTGGAACACTATATGTCAAAAAAGACATTAAAGGCGATTTAGTCATTACCGGTGGTACTGTTACTATTGATAAAAACGTCACCATCGGTGGTAATTTGCTCATCAGTGGTGGTGATATCAACTTTAATGGTACTGTAAAAGGCAATATTAGAGGCGCGTTTGGCCAATTATCCATGAACGGACTTGTTGAACAAGACATGAATTGTAAAGGCGGAAAATTGAGCGTCAATGACTTCTGATGCTACTATTTAGCAGATAATGGCAAGGTTATTCTGTTGCCCCCCTCAGTAATTCGAGCAATAAAATGAATAATCCAGTCATACAATGGCTACTCGAAGGGGATGTTTCCATTCAGTACCAAGTTCACTGAGACCTTTTGCAATCGGACAAGCCAGAGTTGCAACGCCGCATCAAAAGCGAAGGGTGGGCAGAATTTTTTATCGAAAAGATTAGAAAATGGGCATTGGGATGTAAGTTTTATCAACCTAAATGGACTTCTACGCTATACTTTGCTCGATTTAAAAAATTTAGCCATTGAACCGACCGAGCCTACAATTCATGAGACATTAGAAATGATTATTAAAAATGAAAAAGCCAAAGATGGTGGAATTTTGCCGATAGATACAATCCAGAAGAGTGATGTTTGTCTCAACGGTATGTTTTTAAACTATGCCACCTATTTTCAGGTGGAAGAAAGCCATTTGGCATCCATTGTTGATTTTTTATTATCACAATACATGAAAGATGGCGGATTTAATTGTCAATCCAATCGGAGAGTGTGTGTCCATAGTATGCTTTGTTCTGGTAAAAGACAAGGCAAAGTAGCTCCAGAATTATCAGACAAAAGCTACTGTGCCACTAAAGGTCTTTACTATTTTGGTGTAAAATTACAGGCAGCCGCTTTTCCGAAAATTAAAAAATTGCCTTTTCCAGAGTTTTTGAGTATTACACCTGCTTCTGAAAACGATTTAACAGCTATCAGACCCATTTTACCTCAATTGGTGGATAGAGCTATCTTGCCGATAAAGCTTATTTAGACCATCCACTTAATGCACAACTTATGAAAGACCAAAATACTTATATTTATACGCCGGTAAAACTTGTTAAAGGTGATTCTGAAGCACTCAGACATTTCAAAAAAGCAGCAGATGATTTATTCTCAACCGCTGTTTCTACTGTTAGGCAGCCTATTGAATCGCTTTTTAACTGGATTAATGAAAAAACTAATATTCAAAATGCTGCTAGAGTCAGAGCTACTAACGGTTTAATTACCCATATTTTTGGCGCTATCGGTACTGCTTTACTCTTTTGGCTTTTTTAACCCAATATTCGCATGATAAACATAAATAGCCCAAATAAATAAAGCTACCCGTTTTTAGTACAGGCAACTTTTTGATATTTTAAAAGCTTCACTTCTTTTGATTAAAAGGAAGCAAATGAAAATAAAACTACTCAGGTAATGGAAGATTACCACCGCCCTTAAGTAGCAAATTTTCTTTCTTTAGGTTTTTGTTTTCATATTTCAAGAAATAAATTCTCACATATATGATGACGCCTAAAATAAATCCCCAAAAAATCAGCTGATTGAACTTTTCTCGTGTCATGACCCTACTTGCTTTTGTTTAATATTTATTAAGAAATTAGGGTTGCGTTTCCAAAATTTATCAAGTGTAACTATGACAAATGTTGGTTTTTTTTCATTATACTCGACGATTCCAACAGAAGATAAAAGCACCTGTTCATAAGAATAGTGCGGATAAATAGCCTGAATTTTAGCAACCATTTGAATTAATAGGTCATAGCCTTTAGCACTAATCCAAAGAGGAGTAGGTTTCCCATTAAGCTTCATGGCTAAGTCCCGCTCCTTTAAAGCGTTATTCAATCTCAGAATCAACTCAGCTTTATCCTGTTTGAGCATTCTGTTTTCGATACCCTTCTCCATTAACTCATCAGAGAAGTTTGGAGCGGGAGATACTTCGGGATTAGAGGTTTCCGATACTTTTGCTTTTTGTTGATGAAGTTCCGCAATCGTAGATTCCAGCTCAAAAACCTTCTCTTTTAGTTTGTCAATATCAGCCGAATTATGGGCTCTATTGATTACAAGCGTTTCAAGGTAAGCCGAAAAAGACAGATTTTTTTGTTTGGCTTCAGCCTCAAGTACTTCTCTTAGTTCAGGATTCATTCGGAATCCAACCATTGCTTTCTGATGATTATTTATCATTAGCGTTTCGATCTTTTTTTAAAATTAAATAATAGACGCAAAGTTAAAGCCAAGATAAAATGAAATCAATGTTAACTCAAACTTTCCGTGATAGCAATTTTTCGTGTATTTGTTCCTCCCTTTTTTTCATCTCTGAAACATTAGCTCGTTGAATGCTTTGGTATTCATTTAAAATATGGTCGGCAATTTTAGGTGGGAAAAAATTTAGAGCTTTGAAAACTTCGGGTGTTATTTTGAATTGACTTGGATGTGAGTGAATAGCATTTCGCAGTAATTCGTATGAGCTATCTGCCGCTTCTGCTATTTGGATTTTCGACATTATTGGCAATGTCTCAGAAGGAGTTCCTAATATGGATTCGATGGTGAGGTAAGTTTTATTGGTTAACTTTCTACATTTTTTATACGCCTCGAAGTCGATAGTAGAACTACAAAATATTTCTACCCATTTATTAAAAGTTTTAGCATCGACATTATAACGGGCACGGAGGCTATTTTTAGAAACAGTTCCAATGAAAAACTCATATAGTTTATCAATGGCATCTCTAAAATAATATATAATAAACAAGAAAAGTGTGAATAGTATAAATGGGTTAACACCCTTATTCTTCTCTTCTTTTTCTGAATTATTATTCTCGTGTCCTACATTTGAAGCATCAACATTGGGTAGTTTTCTAATTTTTTTCACGGTAAGAGTTTTTGTTAAAGTTAATTAAAATGCGGTTGTTAACGTTAGGGTTAACGCAACTTTTTTCACGAAAAATAGACCTATTAACGCTAATGTTAACGTTATCAACGATGAAATTAAGATTACGAAGGAACTACTGGCAAGGTTGCAAAAGTAAATTTGTTATGTAAAAAATTTAAAAATATCTAAAGGGAAACCTAATAAGCCTTCGGTTTATTTAGAGATAGCTTCGGCTGATAACTATAAGGAAAAGCACCATAATCCTCCCAACCGAGTCTGCCCTCAATTTTACTATGCGATTTACATTCAGTGTAGCTGGATTAATGATATCAATTGGACATCTTTTTATTAATGCTCACTTAAAAGCTGCATCGGATTTTCATGAATTTTTTCTTTCTTTTGATAAGTCTTTATGGCTTTCACGGTTGTATGTCGTTGGCGCACCTATTTTATTGGAAAAGTAATAGACGAGTTGAATAAAAAGAGGCCAATAACTCGTGGTGGAGTAATGTTTTTACTCGGTATAATTCAAGTTTCGTTATTCTATTTACAGGTTTATTAGGAGACGACTTTCTTTTATTGTATAATGGGTGAAAGAATGTCCATCATAGCGACACGCGCCGCCATTTGTGCCAAACCAAAGATTACCTCCTCAGTCTTCAAGGATAGCCCGAACACCATTATTAGACAACCCTTCCTTTTCGGTAAAATTAGTGAAAAACTGTCCTGTCCCGGAGTACGGACTTTGGGTATGCCTGCGACAACAACTTTCGGGCTGCTGACAGGATGTACATTGGTAGGGATAGTTACGACTTTAGGTTTTCCGACGAGTATCACTTTAGGCTGCGCTATACTGTCTTTGGGGACAACATAACCGTGTGCTTCTACTACTTTTGGAGCAAAAAATATCTCTTCGGTGTTTTCCTCCTGTTGATTACAAGAGAAAAAACATGGAATGATCCCTAACAGACATACGCAAAAAACCGATTTATCCGTAATCATGGCAACTACGTTATAGAGGATTTATATCCGTACAAGAGATAAAATTAGCATGTATTTTTGATACATGCTTGGATATATATTGCCCAAATAAAAATAGTATTGCATTTACGCAATACTATTTTTTCTATTCACTTCTCGGTCATACTACTTATTGCGGTTGGGTAAAATGATTTTTCCCTCTGAACCACCACTTTTAAGCACCCTGATTTCTGTTCGTCGGTTATCCTGATGTTTTTCAGGAGGGCAGGGGACACCGTCGCTACACTCGTTGCTGAGTTGCTGTTTGCCGTAACCGATGGCGTTCAGTCTTCTTCTTTTAATGCCTTTTGCAACGAGGTAATCAATGACGCTGTTTGCTCTTCTTTTGGAAAGATTGATGTTGTAAGGAATATTGCCGCGACTGTCGGTATGAGCCGCTAATTCAATCTCCATCTCAGGGAATTCGTGGAGAATTTGCACCAAGGAGTCCAGAACTAAACTCGCATCGAATCTAATACTGGCATCGTTATAGTCATAGTAGATATTTCTCAATTGATATACTCTATCGTTTTTGACTATTTTGACGTTATTACTGCCAGTCGGGTCTTCTTCGCCACTACCACGACTCACAGCAGCATTGGGTGTGTCGCCAATTTTATCCAACAACACGATGGCTTCATTATGGTTATCATTCATCAGAATCGTCAACTGATTGGGCTTAAAATCCGTTTTATTGATTCTGACGAAATAGTTGTTGGTCAGATTCGCGTGCAGAACGGCTTTCCCGTTTTCATCGGTAATCATGGTGAAACAATTGTCGCCCGCCGTTTCTACCGCCGGTTTTTGGCTACCGGTCGAGGCAATACAAACGTAGGCTTTACTGAGGGG
>JANPGW010000102.1:0-17072 GCA_031424115.1 Saprospiraceae bacterium
AAAAACAGATAGAGTCGGAAACGGATAACTATCGGCAAATTGATGTCCAAAGTATCCAATTGGAAGCCCAAATTGAGAAAGATAAGAAAGACAATCTCGAAAAGGAACAACTGCTGAGTGAGCGTCAAAGAGAGTTGAACATCATTGTCGGGCGCATCAGAGGTATGGAAAACGATAAGCGATTGGCGCAGCAACGCAAGGCTTTCATGGAGCAAAATATGCAAAAACTCAATGAGCAAATCGGCACTTCTAAAACCCGCATCGCCCAACTCAGCGAAGACGTTGACTATTACAGAACGGAAATAAATGCTGAAAAACGCTTAGAACAAAAACTCGAAGAACAAGTTGATGAAGCCAAACAAAAATTAGACAATGTCAGAGAAAATCACGGCTCTCTCAAAGCGGGTTTGGATACTTTTTTACAGCAGCAACAGGTGATTGAAAAGCACATTATCGAGCACGAAAAACAAAAAGCGATTTCGACCAATCAGATAGAAAACCTCCAACGCGATATTCTCAGAACGGATGAAGAAACCAAAGGCAGACGCGATGAGATTGATGTATTGAAAGGTAAATTAAAAACATTAGAGGAAAAAGAGAATACGCAACTTGTTGAAAACCAACAAATTGAAAAAGAAGAAGAGAAAAGATTAGCGGATTTAGACAAAGCCAATCATCAGTTAGATGATGTGACCAAGCAACTCTCTGACCTCAATCGCAAGCTCGACTCCAAGAAAAATGAATACAAATTGACCAAATCTATGGTCGAAAGTTTAGAAGGTTTCCCCGAATCTATTCGATTTTTGAGTAAAGAAAAAACGTGGACGGCGCCTTTACTTTCAGACTTAATTTATGTGCAGGAAGCCTATCGCACAGCGATTGAAAATTACCTTGAGCCATACCTGAATTACTACGTGGTTCAGAATCTTGAAGAGGCTTATGCGGCTATTCGTTTGCTCAATAATACGCAAAAAGGAAAGGCTAATTTTTTCCTTTTGGATGCTTTTGAAAATGCACAATTTGAGACGAAGGGTTTGATGAATGCGCGTCCGGCAATTGATTTGGTGCAAGTAGATATGCAATATCAGAAATTATTTAATTTTTTGTTGAACAATGTTTTGATTTCGGATAATGACAATTTGCATGATTTTGAATTTCAAGGAGATACATCTGCTGTCTCTGATAAAGGCGTAGCTATTTTGTCTAAAAGCGGCACTATGACGCGGCGAAAGTTCAGCATTTCGGGCGGCTCGGTTGGTTTGTTTGAAGGTAAAAAAATTGGTAGAAAGAAAAATCTGGAAATTTTAGAAAAAGAAATCAAGGATACTGAGGGGGGGGCTGCGGAGTTGTCAAAATTGCTTTCGCAAGTCAGAAGCGATATAGCTTTTTATAAAAGTAACGACAAGAAAAAAGATATTCAAAGCGGGGTAGAAAGCATCAATAAAACCCGCCAAGAAAAGGTGTTTTTACAAACCCGATTGGATAATTTTTCGACTTTTATTGATGAAGCGGATGATAAGAAGCAAGCTGCGCACGACCAAATTGAAGCATTGCGAAAAGTAATTCAAAACATTGATAATCAATTGGTTATTCATAAAAAAGAATCCGATGTGATTAAGGAGCAAATGTCTCAAACGGACGGTTCGTTCCGCTCGGTGTCGGATATGATGTCTCAATTGTCGCAGACGTATAATGAGAAAAATGTGGAGTTTATCCGTCAACAAAATAAAGTTTCGACGCTGCAAAATGAGTTGAATTTCCGCGAAAAACAGATTTCGGAAAACCAATCGGCTTTGCACAACAACGAAAAAACCTTAGCGCAATCGAAAGAAGAAATGGAACACGTGGACGATGATATTGCGCGGTACGAGACGGAATTGCAAGACAGCTACAAACAACGCCGAGAACGCGAAGGCACGCTCAATGAATTTGAACAATCGTATTACCAAAAGAAAAATGCGATTAACAAAATGGAAGAGGATTTGCGCAAACTCAATCGTCAACGCACCGATTTGCAACTTTTGGTTAATAATCTGAAAGATAAATTCACGGATTTAAAAATTCAAATTTCGTCCATCGGGGAGCGTTTGCAGGTCGAATTCAGTATTTCGGTCAATGATTTAATCAATCAAAAACCCAAAGAAGGGCTCAACCGAGAAGATTTGCAGCGCAAAGTGGACAATCAAAAACGACAATTGGATACTTTCGGCGAAATCAATCCGATGGCAGTCGAGGCGTACAATGAAATGAAAGAACGCCACGACACCATTGCTACCCAAAGAGACGATATTTTGAAAGCGAGAATTTCTCTCATTGAGACCATGAAAGAGATTGAAGAAACTGCCACGGCGCAGTTTTTAGAAGCCTTTAACACGGTGCGTATTTCGTTTATTGATGTTTTCAAAAGCTTGTTTCAAGAAGATGATACGGCAGATTTGATTCTCACCGACCCGAATAATCCGTTGGAATCGGGCATTCAAATCATTGCCAAGCCGAAAGGTAAACGCCCGCAGAGCATTGCCCAACTATCCGGCGGTGAAAAAACACTGACGGCTACGGCTTTGCTGTTCGCTTTGTATCTTTTCAAACCGGCACCGTTCTGTATTTTTGATGAGGTGGACGCGCCGTTGGATGATGCCAACATTGAAAAATTCAACAAAATCATCAAAAAATTCTCGAAGGATTCGCAGTTTATCATCGTGACGCATAACAAAGCGACGATGGCGGCGGTGGATGTCATTTATGGCGTTCACATGCCTGAGCAAGGTGTGAGCGAGGTGACGCCCGTGGATTTTAGGGAGTTGGGAAATGTGGCAGAATTGGCGGTGGCGTAGTGAATAATAAAAGATGAATTTTTTAAAGCGTTGACAATCAAGTATTTAGAAGAACAATTGCCTCCTTTAATTGTGCACTCTTGGTGAATTATGGTTTTTTAAAAATTGCTTTAGCCGCTAATGAAAATCCCGGAATGACGGATTCTGCACTGCACATAATCGTGTCTTTGCAGACTGTAACTTGAAGCGGTGAAGTATAAATGTACACTTTTTCTAAAGTAGGGAGAATATGCCATAAAACTTGCACCCCTGCTTTGAAATACTCTTCAAGTTTCAAATCCACTTTTTCCAAAATATCATTGGGTGAAATGATTTCGATGGCAAAAAGAGGCACTGGCGCACCGCCGTTTGCCATTTCTACTTGCTGCTGAGCCGTAAAATAAGCAATGTCCGGTACTCTGACTTGTTCGTTGATGGTTAAGGTTTTGACTTCGGGCATGAGTTCTGCCCCAGTTTTATAAGAGTCAGTTGTAGAAAACAGGCGCGTTAAATTTTTAACAATATGAAATTGTTCGGGGGTTATCATTTTTGTGAGTTTAAGTATGTTACCGTTAACCCATTCATATTTAAACCCATCACGTGGTTTCCAGGCTAAAAATTCTTCAACCGTTTTGGGTTTTCTTACAGACGGTATTTTTGAAGATGGATGGACAAATGTTTGAGTTATTGAAGTCATCTTAACGATTTTTTACAAATCTACATGACATTTTTCGATTTTCCAAACTTTGAAATTCTCATTTTAGCAATGAAAATCTTTATATATTTAGGGCTCTTTATAGCATTTAATAATTTTAATATGAAAAAACCTTTTATCATTGGTATTACCGGCGGCTCGGGCAGCGGCAAAACGACATTTATCAAGCATATCCGCGATATGTTCTCGGAAGAAGAATTGTGCATCATCTCGCAGGATGATTATTACCGCCCGCGCCAAGAGCAACTAACCGACGATAAAGGCGTTCATAATTTTGACTTGCCCACGTCCATTGATAAAAAAGCGTTTCATGCAGATGTGGAAAAGCTGTTGAGAGGCGAGGTGGTGGAAAGGGTAGAATACGTTTTTAACAACAAAGAAGCGACCCCCTTAGTAAAGATTTTCAAACCGGCACCGATTGTCATCGTGGAAGGTTTATTTGTTTTTCACTACAAAAAAATACGCCGTTTGCTCGACTTAAAAGTCTTTTTTTACGCGGCAGACCACCTCAAAGTCATTCGCCGCATCTTGCGCGACCAAATCGAACGCGGTTATCCAATTGATGATGTGTTGTACCGCTACGAACACCACGTGATGCCGAGCTACCAAAAATATATCCAACCCTATATGCAGGAAGCGGATTTGATTATCAATAATAACACAGATTTTAATATGGGCTTGGATGTTTTGTGCGGCTTTTTGCGGGATAAGTTGACGGAAGACGTTTAATAGTTGTTATATTAAAATATTTTATTAAATTTGTTATCGTAACATATTTTTGACAGGGCGATTATTTTTTATAATCCGCTTTGGAATTATCGGCTAATCGGAATAAAATTATAACTTGTTGACGTGAGACTAACCACCAGACACGTGATGTACCAATTCTTCTTCCTTTCCACTCGTAAGCAACTGCACTTGCCTCAAGAAGATGGTTAAGTATTTTGTAATAACGCTCTAATTAATCACCTTTTTCATTCTATACCCCCCCTCAGTAGGAGTATCTTTTTCACTAAAAAGTGCTAAAAAAAACGCTCAAGCCAGTGAAGCTCCTTCTTGCGTTTTCCGATATTTGTCTATCTGTTTGTGCATCACCTTGAACCAAAGAGGCGAAACCAATGACAGCAACATCATACCCGGATAACCGGTTGGCATCTGGGGGCTTTCATCAAAATGGCGAAGGGTTTGATATTTTCGGCTGGCAATGTAATGATGATCAGAGTGGCGAGAAAGCTCTAAGAGGATCAATCTGCCTAACGGATGATTGGAGTTCCAAGAGTGAATCGGTAGAGTTCTTTCATAAGTAGTACCCTTCTTTTGCCGGCGTAAACCATAATGCTCGATATAATTAACCGTTTCAAGGAGCAGAAAACCGATGCTTGCACCGGCGATGAAAAACAGCAAAGTGGACAAACCCAAAACGAACCCTATGACGCCCAATAACAACAATTGAATGATTTGAAAACGGAGCATTTCATTGTGGAAACTCCAAAAATTGAGGTGAGCCTTTTTCAAACGCTCGCTTTCTAAACGCCAAGCAGACAACCAACTTCCGGAAATAGTGCGCAGATAGAAAGCGTACACCGTTTCACCATACCGACTTGAGGCAGGGTCTTCATCGGTTGACACATTTTTATGATGTCCTCGATTGTGCTCGATGAAAAAGTGCATATAAAGCGTTGTGAGTAACAGCATTTTACTCATTAATTGTTCATACCACGTGTTTCTATGTCCCAATTCGTGGGCGGCATTGATGCCCAAAATGCCACACGTCATGCCAAATGCCGTGGTCATGCCAATTTTTACCGACAATGGTAAGTTTTCATTCCCGATTGTCAACAGAAAATAGCCCATAATGCCGTATTGGATCGGCACTAAACTGTACAATAAAAAATCATAGATTCTATCTTCTTTGACCATTGCTTCTTCCACTGCGCTCAGGTTTTCAGTTGACCCTGTGGTGAACAATTCCAGAAACGGCAGAACCCCAAAAAGCAAAACCACTGCCGAATAAGACCAATAATTGGCAGCCGCAATGGAAAACAAAACGACCAAAGGCGTTAGGTAAACCAGTGAATATTTGAAAGCGCGTAATTTCATATTATTTTTCACTCCATTTTTATTTTAAACTCTTTGGGCGGTTCAACCCCAAGAAGGTGTTTGACGAAATAATCCCAACGGCGGCGCATCATGTAAAAACTATCTCCACCGTAGCCGTGTCTGGCGTTCGGGAAAATGACTAAATCAAAGTCTTTATTGGCTTTAATCAAAGCATCAACCACCAGATACGTATTGTATGGTGGGACATTATCATCCATGCCACCGTGGGCGAGCATCAATTTGCCCTTTAAATTAGCGGCAAAAATCTGGTTCGCTTGATTGTCATAGTTTGATTTTCCGGTAGCATCTTTGACCAAAAGACCAATATAGCGTTCGCCCCAATCGTCTTCATAATTGCGATTGTCGTGATTGCCGGATTCAGAAATACCCACTTTGTAAAAATCGGGAAACCGGAACATGGCTGCCGCTGTAGCATAGCCGCCGCCTGAATGTCCCCAAATGCCGACTTTGTCTAAATCCATAAAAGGGTATTGGGTTGCCAATTGTTTTAAACCGGCAATTTGATCTTCCAATGTATTATCTGCCATGTTGCCATAGCACACATCATGAAAAGATTTGGAACGGTCGGGATTACAAGTTCCATCAATAACCACTACGACAAACCCCAATTCAGCCAAAGCCTGATGATCGCTGCGGGCGCTTGCGAATGACCGACTGCCCACGCCGCCGCCTTGAGGCCCCGGATAAATATAGTTAATGACCGGATATTTTTTTGTTTTATCAAGCGTTGTCGGGGTAAACATTAAACCATATAAATCCCATTTACCATCTCGTGATTTTACAATGATGGGTTCGGGGGCTTTCCAACCGGTGGCGGTTAATTTAGAGATATCTGTTTTCTCCAGTGTGGCGATTAATTCACCTTTCATATTTCTTAACACGGTATTGGGAGGCACATCAGGTTTCGAATAACTATCCACGAAGAAGTTATTATCCGGAGATAGAGTTATGGTATGATTGCCCTCTTCCGGCGTTAAGAGGTGCATGTTTTTACCATCAAAATCTACCCGGTAAAAATGACTCAAGTAGGGGTCACGTCCTTTTTCTTTGCCGTTCGCCTCAAAATAGAGAACTCTATTTTTTTCATCCGTTTTCAGCAAACGAGTGACCACAAAATCGCCTTTGGTGATTTGAGTTTTGAGTTTTCCGGTTTTGGCATCATACAAATACAAATGTCCCCAGTCATCACGTTCCGAATACCAGATTATTTCGTTAGAAGCGGCAAGGAAATGCCAGTTAATGCTCCCTTGTCCGCTCTCATATTGGGTGGCTACTTTTTCTTCCAATATTTCTTTAACGATGCCTGTTGTGGCGTCGGCAAGGCGGAGTTTGGCTACTTTGTGGTCACGAGAGCTGGAAACAAAAGCCAATTGGCTACCATCAGCGTTCCATTCGTTATCATCAAAAGAACCGGAACAGGCAATATCATCACAAAGTGTTCCCCTTCGAGCATCCGAAGGAATTTGTAATCGAATGACTTTGGGTTTATCCACTTCAATAATGACACGTTGTATTTGGATAATTTCTTTATCCGTCGGCAGCGGATATTTCCAAGCTTCTAGTTTGGGTGCACCCACTGCCGTTGAAGTCAAATACATATCGCTAACATGCCGTTGATCTTGTTGGAACGTGGCTATTTTTTTTGAATCGGGCGACCATAACAAAATAGCTCGGTCGCTGTGTTTCCAACCCGCGTTATCTGTGGCATAACCAAAATCTTTAATGCCGTCGGTGGTGAGTGGTATTTCCTGCTGAGAGGCTATATCTCTGACCCACAAATTCCACTCTTTAATAAAAGCAGCTTTTTTGCCATCCGGAGAAAGCACTTCTTTGGGGAAATTTCTTCTGCCCGTAGTAGGCACATTATCGTTTTCGGCCTCCGGTAATAAAGATTTTAATTCTGGGGCTGTCTTACGGCTGCCATCTATAGGATTGATTAATACGTATTGCTTGCCAGTCGCAGTGGTAACAGCATACCAAAATCTTCCATCACTGAGCCAAATCGGGTTAACATTATTGTTAAAAACCAATTTATTGGTATTAAAACTTAAAAATTTAGTGGCTTGCTCGTAATGGGCTACCGTTAAATTTTTTTTAGTGTCCTGCTGGGCGAAAGCTGACAGTGCAACAATAATCAATATGGCCGATGAAATAACCGTTTTTTTCATAATGGAAGTTATTTATTAGTTATTTGTTTAATCTTGGATATCCAATTTATATATCCAATATCTTTTTCCAAATAAGGATTCGAGTTCTTTTTCAATTTTAAACCCCAGACTTTCATAGATGTGAATGGCCGTGCCCATAAATTCAGAAGTGTGTAAGGCAATTGTTTTTTCATTGGTCGCTTTGGCAAAGTCAATCATTGGTTAAAACGTTTTTAAAAGATCCAAATGAATTGAGCGCCAACTTTTTAAGTAGAATGGTGTCTTCAAGAGTGCCAATTCTGTACTGATAGTCCATTTTTTTTTAGAAATCAATGTTCACTCACAAATATAGGGAAGTTTTGATTTGATTTTATACCGCTTTTTCAAAATTTACATCTTTTTAAAACGATTACACATCCCGTTTTTATTTATACTGAGGGGTATCCCATTTTACGCCGTTTGTGCATAGTATTTATCTCTTAACCAAAAACCACACCCATCCCCATAGCTAAAAATATCCAAAGTGTCAAATAACGGTCTAAACAACCGAGTTTTTTGCGCTCTGCAGCAGGCGCACAATTATTGACTGACATACGTTTCTTTTAAATGTTCAAGAATAAATTTTTCGCAATAGTCTTTAATCATATTTCTGATGGCTTCAAATTGCTGCATAATTTCAGCTTCTGTTCCAATCGCTTTTGCGGGGTCAGGGAGATTGTAGTGAAACTTTTGGGCTTTAGTCGGAAAATAAGGGCATCGCTCTTTAGCATTATCGCAAACCGTGATGACATAATCGAAATCCACATCAAAATATTCTGAAATATTATTCGAGGTATGGTGCGAAATATCAATGCCATCGGCTTTCATTGTAGCAATTGCGCGAGGATTTACGCCATGCGTTTCTACACCTGCGCTATACACTTTTACTTTTCTACCGTCGGTAAAATGTTCTAAATAGCCATGCGCAATTTGGCTGCGGCAACTATTGCCGGTACATAAGATGAGGATGTTTTTCATTGCTCAGTTTCTTTTTTATGATACAATTTAACAGTTACAATTGATGTTTTGGATGGTGACGTCGAAAAGCATATCAAATTTTGATTTGATAGATTGCCATTTTTCAACATTGAGGCAGTAATTGACGTTCAAACCACTGATTTCAGCCCATCAAAAATTATAAAGGATGACTATGTTTGCGGTGCACGTCTAAATCAGCGGAAAGATGGTAATGTAGAGGAATAACTTCCAATTCCATATTACTGACATCTAAACCAAAGTCCTTATGATGAGGATAACTCAGTTTTGATAACAATTCGTATATGCCCATAATGATTTTATGGTGTTTTGGAAGATCATTGTCTTCCGATATTTTAGGTCTGACAAATATAAATTTAAAATCAGCCGGAATCTTATGTTCCCGCATAGAAGGGTAGTGGCTTTTCAAATCCACTTCTCCATGTTTTGCCATATCTTCTACCACTTTTTTAAACAACCGATTGGCTTTATGTTGTACTTTGAAACCAAATTCCAATCGAACAAAAAAGACTTTTCCCGGAATGATGGTTTTAACAGAATAATTTTTTTCCAACTCATGAGGATAATCCAAAATATCAATATGAACAAACCAATAAACATCAGCCCGCCTTGGTTTATTTTGAAAGATTGAATAAACAATATGAGAATCTACTTGAGGCTTATGGGTGGATCGTTTTGATAAAAATACTAAGTTGCTGGCTTCTTTGTGGATGGTGTCGTCATGCATTAACGCCTCAAACATTGGCACTAAATTATCCAATGCCACAGTTTTATTGAACGAGTCCCGAATCATTCGAGCTTTATACAAACTATAAAGCAACATAAAAATCAAAGAACCGATAAAAAATGTTACCCATCCACCATAAAAAAACTTTTTCAGATTTGACAACAAAAATGCCAGTTCCGTAGAGAAAAAGACAACGCCTAATAAAAAAATGACCGGTTTTGGTGTCTTTCGGAGACGAAAAAAAAGTAGCAGCAGGCAAGACGTCATCAACATATCAATAATAATGGCTAAACCATAGACCGATTCCATGTTTTCAGATCTTTTGAAAATGATCACAATCATCAGACAGCCAAAAAATAAGAACCAATTCATGGCGGGGATATAAATTTGTCCTTTCAATTCGGCTGGATAATTTACTTTAAGGTTAATCCAAAGCCTTTGTTTGATGGCTTCATTGACCAATGTAAAACAGCCACTTATCAGCGCTTGACTGGCAACCACGGTCGCTACAGTTGCCAACAAAATAACGACCGGTAAAACCTCTTTTGGTATAATGGCATAAAAGATGCTATCCGCTTGGGCAGCTTCTGGCACGTGGGATAAAGCCCATGCACACTGACCAAAATAACTCAACAGTAGGCAGGAAAGGGCAAAAACCCAAGTTATTTGGATGTTGGATTTACCACAATGACCCAAATCGGCGTACAATGCTTCACCTCCTGTTGTGCACAAAAATACAGCACCCAATATCCAAAAGCCGTTCGGATGTTGCCATAATAAGTGTACAGCGTAAGACGGATTGATAGCATTTAATATGTCTGGGTTCAATAATATTTGATGCAATCCCAGAATGGCAATGACACTGAACCAAATGAGCATCACGGGACCAAAAGTTTTGCCCACTACACTGGTACCAAACTGCTGAAAAGTAAAGAGAGCAACCAAAATAGTCACCACAATGGGCAAAGTAGGCAAATGAGGAAAAAAGACATTCAATCCTTCAACCGCCGAAGAAATAGAAATAGGGGGAGTAATAAAACCATCTGAAATTAACGCTGCACAACCAATTAAGGCAGCAATAACGGGCCATTTAGCGGGATGGTGCTTGACCATGCCATAGAGCGCAAATATGCCTCCTTCACCTTTGTTATCTGCTTTGAGTGCCAAAAAAATGTATTTAAAAGTGGTGATGAGCATCAGCGTCCAAAAAATACAGGACATTCCACCCAATATCACTTCTCTATCTACACCGGCTTCAGCTATGATGGCTCGTACAACATACAACGGTGATGTACCAATATCACCGTATATAATTCCTAACGTTATTAATAAACTTGCAACACTCAGTTGGCTGTGATGGCTGTTTTTTGTCATAAAAAGTTAAAATAAATGTGCCACTCATGTTTTATGACCTAATTTAACCTAAATAATCCATAATACAAAAAATTTATCACTATAACCGGATGTGCTTTTAAGGCTTTTTATAGATTTGATTCATCTACGTTTATTTAAGGTTTGAGAGCGGATGGATTAAATCCTTTTACAATAAGCCAAATACCCAAAAATATTTCGTTCAAACCCATCGGTAGCATAATCATAATACCTCCTATTGAACTACCATAAATATTGGATACAACTTCTAAAGACAGGAGGAGAACCCCTATCAGCCCCCATATGGATATGAAGCGTGGGACGAGGTTGGAGGTGAATAGGAGATAGTAGAACGAAATAGCACTCAAACAAAATCCTAAAAGCATCAGAATTTTGGTATAACCTCTTGCTTTCAAAAGGTATTTACCTAAATTATGTAAATCAGCTTGGTCTGACAGACCGGCTTGTGCATAATCCTTACTGATAGATATTAAAGTAAGCAGTAAAATTCCACTAATAGTGAGTGTCACCCATTCATTCAGCCGAAGTCCAAGATGCCAAAGCGCAATTGGTTCACTGTGTTTCTTTAATATGGGAAACAGCATAACACCGATGCCGAAAACGGAAGCCCCACAAGCCAAATCAATCAACATGGCTGAAATTACCTTGTTAGAATTCACGGACACATTGACAAGGAAGTTGTCACCGTATAATATAGGGACTAACATTACACTATGGCTGATGACAGAGGCAATCATCTGGATTAGAAATAATACGCCAACAATTCTCGCAGCATTTTGGTAGGCATTCATACTATCTTTTTTTTTAATTACAAAACTAATTTTTTCCCATATTATTTATTTGACATTCTGCCTAAAACTCTTATTAGGTATGTTAAGTCCGTAATGATGCGGCTTCAATCAATACTTGTTATTCATTCCGATTGGGATGTTTTAATCTTTGAACCTTTAATCAGTAGCCAAAACATAAATATCAATTCTCCATAAAAAGTAAACGTCGCAAAATCTGTATTGATATGTGGCAATAGAATAGGTTTGATACCATTCAAAAGATAGCCTAAACCGGCAATTATCAATAACACACCCAATATTCGCGGTATATAATCTGACTTCAAAACTAAATAGCCCAGTAGGACGAGATGAAGAGCAAAAAATATAATACCAAAATACCAATCATTTTTGAATGCCTTGAGCGATAGCTGAATTTGAACGTTCAAATTATCCGGTTCAATAGCAGTTATGAAATCAGGTGTGTTTAATATTTTTAAAATAGAAATCAGATTGGTGAGTGCTACTAACGCAATAACGGTATATATCAACCTAAACCAAGATGTCAATAACGACAAACTCTTATTAACCGGTTTTAATAACACATACAAAGCCCATGATGCCAGCACATCACAAATAAAGGTTATTAGATAACCCAATGTAGCGGCTCGGAAAAGAGAATCATTCTCAATAATATTTTTGGTTGTTTCGGCGGGGTTTCCCCGAACAAGAAGTTTGGGAAACACATACAGTTCAGCAAATGGAGCCGCTATTGCCATGATAAGTATTGAAATTCCGGCGATGAGAGCCGCTGAACGGAGTGAAATCTGGTTTTTACTATTTGTCATGTTATTTTTCTTGTTTTTTCATTTGCTTTAGGACGACTTTATAGGCGGTTTTGTTACACCCACTAATTGATTTTCTAAATTGAATACCCACGCTCTGCTACTTAATAAACCATTTTTGGGTCTTCAATAACTCCATTTTCACGACTTACAATAATGGCTCTAAAGTAATCATTTCATTTGATTAATGAGCTGCATGAGTGTGTCTAAATGAGCATCACTGACAGGAATATGATGCTCGCCAATAAAGATATTTTGGCTGCGGATAGATTCAATTTTATCAAGATTAACAATAAAGGATTTGTGGATGCGCATAAATGCCTGAGTTGGTAGTTTTTCCTCAATGGCTTTTAACGTGCTTTTGGTAATAATTGGCTTTTTAGCCGTCGTTAAAAATATCTTCACATAATCTTTCATGCTCTCCACGTGGCTGATGTCCTTTATGAGGATTTTGACAAGCGCATATTCTACATTGACAAAAAAGGCGTCTTCTTGCGGCGTTTTAGGTTCTGATACTGAGGGGGTAGCCTTCAGAGCCATTTGCTTTTGTTTTTCATCCAAGGCTTTCAACGAGGCTTTTGTGAAACGCTCCATGCTGACAGGTTTCATCAAATAATCAATCACATCGAGGTCATAACTTTCAATAGCATAATTAGAATATGCCGTGACAAAAATCACCATCGGCTTTTCGCGTAAACTTTGGAGGAATTGAGTACCCAACATGCCCGGCATTTGAATATCCAAAAACATCAAATCTACGGGTTGCTCTTGCAGCACTTGCATGGCCTCAAACGGGTTTTTGCACATAGCAACAAGCTCTAAAAAAGGCAATTGCCGGATGTTTTCTTCCAATAGTTTACGCGCCAGACTTTCATCATCTACAATTATACACTTCAGCGTCATTTTTTTGAAATTAAAAAGTTAAATTGAGTTTGACTTCAAACCACTCGCCGTCATTTGTAATAGTCAATTGATGTTTTTTGGGGTAGAGTAATTCCAATCGCCTTTGTACATTTTTCAGACCGATGCCCGAGCTTTCGTCTTTTTCCAACGCAGTTTCGGGGGCTATTTTATTTTTAACGGTAAAAGATAACGCGTTTTTACTTATTTTTAAATCAATATCAATAATCGGATGGATGACCATGCCTACGCCATGCTTAAATGCATTTTCAACAAAGGGAATCAAAAGCATAGGCTCAATCATCACAATCACGGATTTCGGATTTCGGATTTCGGGAAACCTATCGGAAATCGCTATCCCTGCTGTATTTTTGATTTCGGATTTCGCATTTCGCATTTCGGTTTCTCGCAATTCCATATCCGAAATCCGAAATTCGATTTGAACGTCTTCTTCAAAGCGCACTTTTTGTAATTCGATGTAATTTTCCAAGTAAGATATTTCCTTTTCAAGTGGAATTTGAGCATTTTCCGATTCATACAACATATAGCGCATGAGTTCAGATAATTTCAAAGTGACGGGTTCGGCAGCATCTGATTTTGTCCGAATCAAATAAACGATGCTGTTTAAAATATTGAAAATAAAATGCGGACTGATTTGAGAGCGTAAAAAAGACAGCTCCGATTTGAGACGCTCTTGTTGTTTTTCATGATAAATTTTTTCTTGAACGACCAAATAATTGAGCAAACCATAGCCTGTGCTAATAGCCGCTACCATCACAATGGCGACCACTGCGCCCAAGGGATGATTCCCCTTTCGTTCGGGTAAGCCCAAAAAGCTATTGACAACATCTAAAACAAAACCATGGAGCAAAGTAAACACTGTAATCAATAAAAGTAATGACGCAAAATAAATCGGTATTCCTTTTTTATTCAGCACTTTTGGAATTAGCCATTCCGAATTAATTAGAAAAAGTGGAATATGAGTAGTTACAATAAGCGTTGTGATAAAAATAGTGCGATTATATAACTCAGCATCTGACGCATTGGAAATCGCCAAGTACAACCAACTGCCCCATAAGAAGATATGAAACAGCCACTTTTTATTTGTATCTGAAATAAGAATTTTCATTAATAATTATATTATTACTATGTTTCTGTACTAATGTATTACCGTTGCTGCATCGAATATTCTACAAAAATTGCCACCACCCACTTTCGCAATTTCAGCTTCCGAAAAACCTGCTTTTAGCATTTCACCAACTACGGCATAGTAAAAACCTTCCGTTTGGTTTTGCCAAGCCCCGTTGGTACGCTCTCCAACCCGTTCGTTTTGCTTTGAAACATTTGTTGCATTGTTAGGTGTGTAAGGCTTTGCCATTTTAGTATCGGTGCCAATACAAACGTGGTCAATGCCAACGACATCAATCATTGCCCGAACATTTTGAACATACGCTAAGGGTGATTCTGCCAAATGTGTCCATACACCAATGACACCACCAGCATCTGCCACAATTTTGGCTTGTTCTTTACTGATAAGCCTTGGCTTCATCATTTTAGCAAACTTTTCATCTGTTCCCAATTGCGTATCAAGTCCGATATGAGAAATAAAAACCGGTTTTGATGAGGCTTTAAGAGCGCCATTAATAGCATCATTATTACAATGCGTCAAGTCTATCAAGATACCCAATTTGTTACATTCTTTGATAACATTGATGCCAAATTCAGTGAGTCCATTATACTTTGGCGGGTCGGTATAAATATCACCTATGGGTACGGAAGGTTGGGCATCGTGTAGTAAGCAAAGAAGTCTTAAACCTCTTTTGTAAGACATTTCCAAGCGCTCTATTTTTCCTTCTAAAAAATGCCCACCTTCAACTGCCTGTATAACCGTGGGCTTCTGTTGTTTGTGGGCTTTTTTTAAGTCTTTTAAATTAAGCGAACGGGTCATATTGTTGTTTTTCAAAAAGACATCCATTGCGTCCAGACCATTCGTAAACCTTTCGTAAGCTTGTCCCGGTTCAGTCAATTGTGGACGGTCAACCGCAAAAGTCATGCAGATAGCCGACAACCCTGACTTCTTCATTTCGCTCAATAAATCAATTTTAGTCGTTGGCAATTCTGCAATTTTTGACGGAATATCGATATGATTATGGGTATCAATGCTGAAGGTGTTGGCTACAATAGCAGCGATTCTTGGATCTTTTTCATGAGTAGTCCAAGTTGAAAATGGTTTCATAAAAACCGCTGTGCTTGCCCCCGTTACAGTAGCCAGAAATTGGCGTCTTGACCATTTGTTTTGATAGATTACCATTTTTTTAATCGTTTTTAATTGTGAAGACGCATTAAATCAAAAAATACTGAGGGGAGGTATAAACACTCAAATATTTAAACAAACAGAAGTATGAGCGTCAAAACAATACCGCCAATGGTGAAATACATCCCTTTTTTGAAAACATCGGTACTTGGCATAAACATCCAAAATGAAGAAATCACGAAAAAGAATAAAGACAAACCAAAAAAGATATTGAAAAAGAAAAGCTTGTCGGCACTTTTGGCTTTATGGAGGTGCGTCATTTTATCAACAATATAAGGCAACTCTTTTACAGTATAATTGGCTGTGCCGGTGCTTTTATCGTAAGTACCGTTTTTAAAAGTCAGTATATTACCTTCTTCTTTATCAATGTTTAAATCCCTCATTTGTAACATTTTTCCCAATTCATCGGCAGTTGCATTGGGTTTGACCTGTTTGGTTATTTGTTTTTCGTGTTTTAAAAAATCTGTATCGCGGAATATCAATATCATACCACTCAATGAATACATTGCCATGATTCCCACTAAAAAGAAACCTAAATAACGATGAATCACCCGCATTGTGAAAGAAAAAGATTGGTTGTTTGCCATATTTTTTTTAAAAATTTTAAGATTTAAAAATTTATTTAAAACTGAGGGGTACATTTTGAGCCTGTTTGATTACAAAACCGTTGTTGCAATTTTAAGGCTATTCTTTTTATTGTCTTGTTTGACTTCATGGGCTATAAGCAATTGATTACCAATAATTAAACCCGTTGCATTGGTCGCATTGTCAGAACCTTCAACAGATAGCGTTTCAGATGCTTTATTGCCGTTTATTTTTTTGAATGCCAATTGCGTTTTGTCGCTGCCTTGTTCCCACAACATCGCCGCCACTTTGTTAGAAGACATCAAAGCAGGGTTTTTTACTGAGGGGTCATTCAAGACAAATAATTTTTTCCCTTCTTGCGTCACCAAACTGAAACCCGTTTCTTTCTCAGCTCCCGAATAATAGGCGACCAATGAACCCTTGCCATGCGTGCTTGAAATTGCGCCATTGTGCGGACAACCTGCAATTTTCCAACCATCGTTGTAAATATTTTGGGGCTTTGAAAATGTTTCTCCATTATCGGTAGATACCATTTTAGAAAAATCGCGAATATCGTCATTATTGTCTCTGTAAATAACGTTCAATGCCCCGTTGCCATCAATCAACATATTGATATTGCAACAATCACAAACCACAGCATCCAGTAATTTTTCCGTTTGAAAAACGCCATTTTTTGTAACCGACAAGCGCAAATCACGCTCTTCGTGTTTT
>JANPGW010000103.1:0-1727 GCA_031424115.1 Saprospiraceae bacterium
CTCTTAGCGTTTGCTTATGTTCGTACCATTGCCACCAATCGGGAATTAGTATCTATCGGTTTAGTCTCTTTTGTTGCGGTCACGCAATTCGCGCCAATTGTTATTGGCGGGCTTTTTTGGAAAGGGGCTAACAAAGCCGGCGCAATATCAGGACTACTCGTCGGTTTTTTTATTTGGGCAATCACTCTGACCGTTCCAACATTGTGTGAATACGGAATTTTGTCAGATAGTATCATTAAGGAGGGTTTTTTTGGTTATTCTTGGCTCAAGCCATATGCTTTGTTTGGCTTGGAAGGTTTCGACCAAATCTCGCATTCGGCATTTTGGAGTTTATTCTTCAATATCTCGGTGTTTATGATCGTGTCTCTTTATACGAAACAAATGCCCGCAGAAATTACTCAAGCAGATTATTTTGTCAATATTTATAAATATCTAAATATAGGCAGTGAGTTTGAGGTGCTGCGCCGAGAAGCCAAAATGGAGGATTTACGCTTTTTATTAAATCGGTTTTTAGGAGAAGAACGTGCCGATATTTTGTGGAATAGCTATGAGGAAGAGTATGATATAAACCTTCAAAAAGTCGTTATTGCCAATGCCGAAATCGTCGCTTATGCTGAAACCCAATTAGCGGGTGCTTTAGGGGCTTCATCTGCCAAGATTATTATCGCTTCGGTTGTCAAAGAAGACCCTATCAGTTTGGATGAAATGCTCAATGTGCTTGACCAAACCCAAGAAATAATTGTGAGTAATAAAGAATTGGAGCGTAAGTCAAACGAACTTCATGAAATGACCGAACAGCTTCAATACGCCAATGAGCAACTCAAACAACTTGACAGGCTCAAAGCCGATTTTGTCACGACCGTAACCCATGAGTTGAGAACGCCGATGACCTCTATAAAGGCACTTTCTAAGATTTTATTAGACAACAAAGACTTACCTAAAGAGCAGCATGACGAATTTTTAAATATTGTGGTGCTCGAAACGGAACGCATTACAAGGCTTATCAATCAAGTTTTGGACATTGAAAAACTGCAATCCAATTCGTATGATTGGAAACTGGAAAAACTGAATATCAAGGATGTGGTCAGTTTGGTTTGTAAAGGTTTTAAACCTTTATTCCAAGAAAAGAACATTCAATTTGATATGGTATTACCGGATGAAAATATACTTGTGATAGGGGATAGCGACCGCCTGACCCAAGTCGTCGTAAACTTGCTTTCTAATGCCGTAAAATTTGCTCATACTGAGGGGGGGGGGATAAATGTAATATTGTCTCAAAAAGGAGGCACTGTTAGGATTGAAATTCAAGACAATGGTAAGGGTATTCCAGACAATAAAAAAGAAATGATTTTTGAGCGTTTTACCCAAATTGACGACCCCAACGAAGGAAAACCGACGGGAAGTGGTTTAGGTCTTTTCATCAGCAAACGCATTATCGAACACCACAACGGGCGTATTTATGTGGATGATGGAGAAATGAGCGGCGCCTGCTTTGTCATCGAATTGCCTATTTTTTAATAATTTTCGTTATTTGTTCTTTATTTTCAGAAAATTTCATAATTTTATATCGTTATTCACTAAACAACATTGAACTTTATTTTGAAATACATTAAATGGAAAACGCAAACAAATCTAAAAAAATTCTCATTGTCGATGATGAACCTAATATCTTGATTGCTATTGAGTTTTTGCTTGTTAAAGAAGGATATTCTGTACAAAAAGCTTTT
>JANPGW010000104.1:0-6249 GCA_031424115.1 Saprospiraceae bacterium
TACAAAATTGGCACAACTTGGCTGCCTTTATTCGTAGAATACAGTTTCTGAACATAATAATTGGGCGTAGCCATCACTCTAAAATTATCCACCCAAATTAAATTTGGCTTCCATTGCCAACCGTCAATATGCCCAAAAAGTGGGGCATACGATGCCATAGCCACTACATCGGCATTGCGCTCCAAGCCCGTCATAAAGGCGGCTTCGGCGAGGGCTGTGCGCCAATTGTTTTCATTTTTAACGCTCACCGTTTTATCACTTTGACCTGCATATTCACCCGCAAATACTTTTGAAGGGCTTTTTCTATCGTAATTATCGTAGCGCGTGGCGTTGCTCAAAAACCATTCGGGGCGGTTGTAATAGTGTTCATCAATAAAATCCATATTCATTTTCCGCAAATTGGGGTTCAAATAATCAAACATATCGCCTTCGGCAGCAATACCTGAACTGGCAACCAATTTGATGTTAGGATACTGTTTTTTAATGCGCTCTTGAAATATTTTCAATCGCTCTAAGTATTGAGGTCCCCAGTTTTCGTTGCCTACACCGAGCATTTTTAGGTTAAAAGGCGCGGGATGCCCCATTTCTGCGCGTAATTTGCCCCATTTACTGAGGGGGTCGCCGTTGGCAAATTCTATCAAATCCAAAGCATCTTGAATATATGGGTCGAGGTCGGCAATCGGGGCTAATTCAGCCGAATTGAATTGACACGCCATGCCACAGTTCAAAATCGGCAGAGGCTCGGCACCGATGTCTTCTGCCATTTGGAAATATTCAAAAAAGCCCAGACCGAAAGTTTGAAAATAATCGGGCGCAGGGCGGTGTGAAAACTCATAATTCCACCGATTAACAATGAGTTTTCTGTCCTCAACAGCGCCCACCGTTTTTTTCCATTGATAACGGACGGACAAATCATGCCCTTCAACAATGCAACCGCCGGGGAAACGAATAAATCCGGGTTTCAAATCGACTAAAATTTGCACCATATCTGCCCGCAAACCGACTTTGCGCCCTTTCCAAGTGTCGCTTGGAAAAAGCGAAATCATGTCCAAATCTAAAGTGCCATTGCCTTCAAACCAAATATTGAGTTTGGCTTTTGGTTCGGTCGCCGTAGCAATAAAACTCATCTCGCCTTTGCGCCAAGCATCGCCCGTTTGAGTTGGCGTAAAAATACCTGAACCGATGATGTCGCCTTTTTCGGTCACTAATTCGACATACATCTTCGCATTGACTGCTTTTAGACGATAAAAAACCGAAAAATCGTAGCGCATACCTTTTTTGATGCCCATGCCTCGAAAGCCTTCATTGGTTAAGCCCAAGCTGCCTTTAATATTATTATCGAGCAATACTTGCAAATAACGCGGGTTTGTCGCCGTTTTTTCAGGGCGATTGATGACTGTCATTTCGCCGCCAATTTTAATTCCAAACATGGATTTTCCGCCCTTAACTTCCCAACCCATCAGCGGTTTGAAAAATTCAAAAGACCGGTTCTTGACCAATTCGGCATAGATACCTCCGTCCGCACCCATGTTGATGTCCTCGAAGAAAATACCCCACATATTGGGAGAGACTTCTACTGTTGGTTTGTCTGCATTAACAGTAAAAACAGCTTTATTTTGTGCTGAAATGCCTACGGAATAGGCTAAAATAATAATCGTAAAGAGTGTATTTTTCATTTTAAATTTTTCCTAAAAATAGTAAAAATACTGAGAGGGTATCTATTTCGGGTATGGGATTTCTGATTTCCGTACAAACTACCGAAATCCGAAATCCTATATCCGAAATCGTCAAAGCCCCTTATGCGCTTGTATAATTTTTTGATATTCATAAAAACTTTGCTTCGGTGTGCGCTCTTGCGTTTTGAAATCCACATATATCAACCCGAGACGTTTGGTATAACCCGACACCCATTCAAAATTATCCCAACCACTCCAAACCATATATCCGTTCAAGTTTGCACCTTCGTTTTTAGCTTTTAAAGCCGATTCAATGTGGCGTTTGATATAATCGGCGCACAACGGGTCGTTTACTTTATTATTTATTACGACATCTTCTCCCTTAAAACCTGCCCCATTTTCGGTGATATACATCTTCGGATTGCCATATTCAGTTTTCAAACGCATCAATATTTTGTATAAATATTCGGGCTTGACGGGACCCACGTGTGACTTCACAGAATCAGAATTATTGGCCAACCATTTCAATGACATGGGCGTATCTTCTCCTTTTACAATAGCGGGTGCATAAAAATTAATGCCCAAAAAATCCGGCTTTTGTGCCGCAATAAACGCCATATCTTCCGCACTCGGTTTGAAACTTGGATTGTATTTTGCCAATGAATCCAACGCCATTTTAGGGTATGAACCTTTGTAAAGCGGGTCTAAAAACAAACCATTTATCAAGACATCTTGAAATTTTGCAGCTTCCACATCGGCAGGTTTATTCGCGTCCCACGGTGCAGCAGGGTTCAAATTGAGCACAATACCGATTTCACCTTTGAGTTTCAAATCGTGGTAAATCTTTGTAATTTTCGCATTTGTCATCAATTGACGATGCGCTTTTTGCATTTGGCTCATGTAAAACTCTTTACTGAGGGGGGCATCGTGTGGCGCAGTGGTCATATTTTCAACTAAGAAAAACTCGATATAAGGTTCATTAAAAGTGATAAAATGTTTTACTTTATTGCCATACCGTTTTAGGCAAATCGTTGCGTAGTTGAGCCACCAATTTTCCATTTCTGGATTGCCCCAACCACCTTTTTTCAGCAAAACCGCAGGGTAATCGAAATGATAAAGCGTGACAAAAGGCTCAATGCCTGCCGCCAACAAATCGTCAATCAAGACATCATAATGCTTCAAAGCAACCTCATTAGGCGCGCCCACGCCATCTGGAATAATGCGACTCCAATCCAATGACATTCGGTAAGAATTAACGCCCAATTCATTCATTAACTGAATATCTTTGAGGTATTGCGTGCGGTCGTACATATTGATGGACACATTGCCCGTTTGTTTTTCGCCAATAATCATTTGAGTTATGCCAACGGTATTGGTTAAAAAATCCCATTTGGATTCGCCTTTGCCGTCGGTTTGATAAGCGCCTTCCACTTGATAAGCGCAGGTGGCAACGCCCCAACGGAATGGTTCTTTGGTTGTATCGCTTGCCGTATTCGTACAAGATGAAAGCATCATTGTAATGCCTAAAATTGATAATATTATCTTTTTCATTGTTGCGTTTTTAAAAATTACTATTGAATTTTGCCCCGTCAGTATATCTTCAATTTTGGAAGTTTACTTCATTTTGAGTTTTTCTGTTTCTTAAATTGTCCTTTTTTAAAACTTGGTAAAGCTATACCCAATTGCCAAGTAGCGTAACTTATATTCTCATTTAAAATACTGTTGTAAGTAGGGTCATTAGATTTTGTTACTTTAAATTGAAAGTTATTGGTCGAGCAAATGCCTAAACCAAAAGTGAAAATGCGCCCAAATCGAATTAATGCCATAAATGTCGTGTACATATTTTTTGACCTATTCGGTAAAAATGTGTATATCAAAGGACCAGATTCATCTATTAAGCTGGCTTTATTAAAAAAACCGAACTCAAGTTTTATTAAAAATGGTACCTGATTGGGTGTGAAACGTCCTTCTAAACCCCAACCACTCACTCTCGTATATTCAGACATGGCTCTACGGCTTATGCCAATTGCCAATTGCGGATTTAATATATAGCCCACTCCAATTTGAGACATACCATAAGTACCTCCCGCCACCCATTTGCCTCCAAAAGACATATCAAGATAAACATAGTTTTTAGATCTCTTAATGGCAGTTTCTGAGAAATACTCTATGTACCCATTTTTTAAGACTATTTTATTGACCTCTGATGTAGCTATTGAAAAAACATCACCTTTCGGTTGCCCATATAATCGATAGGTGATACTATCTTTTTCAGTCTTCACAATAAGAATATGTATCTGCGAGCTGTCTTTTTTATAAATTATATCAGTAGCTTGTGCATGGGCTTTTTGGGATAAAAAACACAACAAATACAAAATAATTTGTTTTAAATGTATGATTCTAACCATAATGAGGTGTTTTGAGTGTGAAAATACTGAGGGGTATCTATTTCAAATAGTAACAACTTCCATTTCCATTGTATCAATCTCCATAAAATCTTCCACATATTTCACCCAATAATTTTGTACAAAAGCATCGTGACTTGGGTGTACATTATAGGCTTTGTAAATGTCTTCATTGGCAAATTTCATTGAAAAACCATATTCAAACTTATTTTTAGGGCTTATTTGCTTGGAAATCTCCATATTTTGAACACCCTCTATTTGCTCTAAATTTTTTAAAACCTTAAAAAAGGCGAGCTTCTCAGACTCCGTTACAGTGTTTTTAAATTTTAAAAGACCGGCGTGGCGAATGTTTGAATTCATTTCATTATATGATTTTTGATTTTATAAAGAAAACAACCCTTTTAGTATTTTTAAATTGTGGGATGAATTTGAGTCGTTTTTTCATTTTTAAGCAACATTTTTCACAAAATAACCTTTATTTTGTATAAAAATTAACTCATGGATTTCGAGTATGTTGATAAAATTATGGCTTCTCCTGATGCACCTCAACAAATTGATGCCCTATATGAAGCTATGCAAGATGAAAAAAAGCGGCGACATGATTTCCGTGAATGGATTACACCTGCCATTAAAGCTGAGTTTATTAATGGAGAAGTAATATTGCACTCTCCTGTTAAAAAACGGCATTTTAGCGTCACGGATTTACTATCTCGCCTTTTAAGTATTTATGGAAGTATCAAAAAACTGGGTCGTGTGGCTACCGAAAAAGCCATGATTGCCTTGACTCGCAATGATTATGAACCCGATTTGGTCTTTTTTTCAAAGGAAAAATACGATACTTTTACCGAAGACCAAATGCTTTTCCCTGCACCCGATTTTGTCGTTGAAATTTTATCTAAAAAAACGGCTTCAAAAGATAGAGGTATCAAAAAACAAGATTATGCCGCACATGGTATTCGGGAGTATTGGATTATTGACCCTATTCGCCAAAGCATCGAGCAATATATTTTGTTGTCACCCAAAGATAAACATTATGCTCCAGCTAAAACTTTTGGTCTTGCCGATGAAATCGACAGTTATGTTATTAAAGGTTTTATCATTCCTGTTCAAGCCCTTTTTGATGAAGCAGTGAACGTGGAGACGATACAGGATTTATTAAATTCTTAAAACCTTTATACAAGTTAATACCCCATAAAATCCTCTAATGGTTGTCCATTGAATACATAAGGTTTTGCTTCTGTCAGCACAAATACAATGCGACAAATATCCGTGCTGCTGGGGTTTCGCCATTTATGAATCGTGCCGCGCTGAACGATAATCCCACCTTGACCAATTGTTTTGACAACGCCATTATCCAATTCTAATTCGATTTCACCACTGATGATGATACCGTAATCAATACTGCTTGAACGATGCATCGGCGACGAGGCATTGGGCAGCATATCCACTATGCGAATAACAGAACCGCCTTTTAGGGTTGTTCCTGCATCTCGTTTTGCGCCATCTATTTCGTCATTTAAGTCGGCGGGAACGTTGAGCGTAGTCCAAATTGTGGACATTGCGGCATCGCCTGACGGAATAATTTTGGTTTCAAATAATGCGTCGTCTGTAAAAACAGCTGCACCATCTGCGGCGTGCCCTGTGACGATTCTTCTTATTTTATCGCTCATTTTATTTGATTTTTAGAATTAGGACTTTTAAAGTCCCTCAATATTTGAAGCTTCAAAAGCCCTAAATACTGAGGGGTATCAAAAAGCGCAAATAGAGACAGCTATTAAAAGCTGCCTCTATTATTACGCTAAATGTATGAAAAAACTCTCTTAAAATTTATAGCTCAAAGCTAAAAAATATGCTCTCGCTGGAATTGCAATCGCTTGGTGAAATGCATTTGGATTGGCTGCAATAGCTTGTTTCGTCAAGCCTTCCAAGTTTAAGTTATCTGGGAATGTACCCGGTCCAACCCAACCCATGACACCATATTGATTGAACAGGTTATTGATGTTGGCACTCAATCTAAATTTAGGTGTAATATCATAACCCATTGATAAATTGAATTGGCTAAAAGCCGGCAATTCAAAAGAATTAGCAAAATTCGCTTTACGAGCGCCCATGTATGACCATGTAATACCTGCATAAAACTTTCCATTTGAATATTCAGGGGTAATATT
>JANPGW010000105.1:0-2923 GCA_031424115.1 Saprospiraceae bacterium
CAATTGGGAGTTGCGCCTCGACACTTCCGGCTCGGATGATATGTCTGAAATATTAGCCAATCAAAAAGCGGAAGCCAACAGCGAATTTTCAAAATTTATTTCTAAAAACTACGTGGATTGGTACGGCTCTAAAAAGGATAAAGCACCGACTATGAGCTTTAATTTGCTAAAAAATAAGGTTTTTCCGCACGTAGGCGATGGTACACCGTCCATATTTTTGCTGTTGGACAATCTCCGTTTTGACCAATGGAAAGTCATTGAACCCTTGATTTCGGAATTGTTCCGCATTGAAAATGAAGACTATTTTTACAGCATTTTACCGGCTTCCACTCAATACAGCCGCAATGCCATATTTGGCGGTATGACACCCGCCGACATTGAAACTCGACATCCCGATTGGTGGCTCAATGACAACGAGGAAGGCGGAAAAAATCTCCATGAAGCCGATTTACTCGCCGAAAATATTCAAAAAATCCAGCGCAAAAACTGGAAATTCGACTATTTTAAAGTGACCAATGGCAGCCACGGCAAGCAATTGGAAGACAATATTTTGAACTATTTGAACAATGATTTTACGGCAATTGTCTATAATTTCATTGATATGTTGTCTCATGCCCGCACGGAAATGGAGGTTTTGAAAGAACTTGCCGGTGATGAAAAAGCCTATCGCTCTTTAACGCGCTCATGGTTTTTGAATTCGCCCTTGTACAACGCGCTGCGCAAATTATCAGAAAAAAAAGTCCGCCTTTTTGTGTCCACTGACCATGGCACCATCCGCGTGAAATCGCCGTCAAAAGTGGTCGGCGATAAAGAAACGACCACCAATTTGCGCTATAAAGTGGGTAAAAATCTTCAATATGACCGAAGAGATGTGCTTGAAATCAGAGACCCAAAATCCGTCGGTTTGCCACGCCCAAATGTGAGTTCGACGTTTATTTTTGCGAAAGAGGATGTCTATTTCCTCTATCCCAACAATTACAATTATTACAATACCTATTATAAAAACACTTTTCAACACGGCGGCATTTCACTCGAAGAATTGATTTGCCCTGTCATTCGGTTGAAAAACAAGTAATAGGTTTTACCCTTATTCTACATTTTTTTTACACGAATTACGCTAATTTTTTACACGAATTAATCTAATTTTTTTGGAGAAATTCGTGTGAAAATTAGCGCAATTCGTGTGAAAACCCATACTCATAAAAACTCCTTGCCGATATGTTTAAACGTGTAGCGGTTGTGCCATGATTGGATATCTGCTTCCGCTTCCTCATCAGCCAAATCGACTTTGTGTAAAATATTAAGCCGCTCAATTTCTTCCCAATAATTCAATTCTTGATGGATAATAGTTTGGCTCTCAATATAAAAACGCGCGTTTTCCAACCCGGGCTCGCTGACAGAATAGGCACAATAAGCATCCTGCCATTTAAACTTAAACCACCCCGTTTTAAAATCGTGCAAATGGTACCACCGCTGCGTGATGCCTTGAACAAAACGAACGGTTTCGTGGAGGGGCAATAAAGGATTTTGAGTAAAAAGCAGATGAACATGGTCAGGCGTGCCATTTATAGCAGCCACCTCGCTGCCTTGCTCAATCAATCTTTTTTCGATTTCGAGATGCAGCAAAGGCTCTAATTCGGGGTCAATCAAAACACTGTTTTCGGCAATGTGGAAAATTCCGTGCACCCAGAGTTTGAAAAATGTTGTTCTCATAATATGCTGTATTTATTTGCATTTGACGGCTAATTTATGGAGGTCTCACCGATAAAAAAAGAATCCAATTTTATTTATTTATTGAATATGGGTGGGATTTGAATATGAATGGGCTGAACAATACGGCAAAAAGGTTGTTTCTTCTCATGTTAGATTGAATATTTAGAATTGAAATAAATAATATGGTTATCCAACTTAGATAACAGATGAAATTAGTAAATTTGCGTCTTCTTACCAATCACTAAATTTTGAAAATAAAAACTCACATTAAGGTAACAATATGAACCAATTGCAATCGCACGACCAATTTCAAAATCGCCACATTGGTCCCAATGAAACAGAACTCCAAGAAATGCTCCAAACCATCGGTGTTTCTTCTCTTGATGAACTTATTGACCAAACTGTACCGGAGACCATACGCAACCGCGCCGGCTTAAAAAACTTACCGGAAGCAATGACTGAATTTGATTACCTGCAAGAATTGAAACAAACCGCTGCCCTCAATAAGGTTTTTAAAACCTATATCGGCATGGGATATTACGGTACAATCACCCCCTCAGTAATCCTCCGAAATGTGTTTCAAAATCCGGGTTGGTACACGCAATATACACCCTATCAGGCTGAAATTGCTCAAGGTCGTCTCGAAGCCATTTTGAATTATCAAACTATGGTTTCTGACTTGACGGGTTTACCGATTGCCAACGCCTCTCTTTTGGACGAAGGTACGGCAGCAGCCGAAGCAATGAACATGTTTTACCACGAAAAAAATAAAAAAGTCAAAAACCCCGCCGATGCCGCCAATATCATTTTGGTAGATGAAAACGTGCTGCCAGCGACCATTGACTTATTGGTTACGCGCGCTACTCCATTGAATATAGAAGTAAAAGTAGCCGATTGGAAAACGTTTGATTTGAATGAAAAAGTATTTGGTGTTTTACTTCAATACCCGAATATGCAAGGAGCCGTTGAAGATTATCGCGGTTTTACGCTCAAATGCAATGAGAAAAATATATTCGTAACGGTAGCGACCGATCTTTTGGCGCTTGCTTTATTGACGCCTCCGGGCGAATGGGGTGCGGATTGTGTGGTCGGTAACTCACAGCGTTTCGGCGTACCGATGGGTTATGGTGGGCCTCATGCTGCGTTTTTTGCCACAAAAGACGATTTCAAACGCCAGATTCCCGGTCGTATCATCGGGGTTTCAATAGAT
>JANPGW010000106.1:0-15116 GCA_031424115.1 Saprospiraceae bacterium
GTCAGACGCTTCAAAAGCGTCTGACACCTGAGCGTATTAATCCTCATCATTATCAATGGTAATATTAAAATTTCCATTTTTGCCTAATGGAGAACCCGCACTTTCTGAATAAATACGCTTGTATTTTTCGTGCATCTCATGGGGCATTTCTTTACCATTGATTTTTAGTTTTTTGTCAGACAATTCAAATTTATACCCTTTTTTTCCCTCTTTAATAAAACCATCGCGTTGCAATTCGCGCTCAATAGCCGATTGTGGCGCACGATTCCATCCTTTCAGGTTGTTTTCATCCAACAAATAAAATTCTTTTCGGTCATCAAAATTTTGCTTGAATTCCTTAGCCATTTTTTCAGCTTTTTCTTTCATTTTTTGACTTTCTCTGTTCCAGCTTTCTTTATCAAAATTATGCTCTCGTGCCATGCGTTCAGCGTCACGACGGAATTTTTCAGCGTCAATTTTGAATTTTTGACTGTGGAATCGCCATTCATCTGCCATTTTGCGGGCGTTATCTTCCCACACTTTACTATCGCTGAACATTTTTAATTTAGTGCGAATTTTAGGATTGATTTTGATAACCATAGCACTGTCCATATTCTTAAAATTGAAAAAATGGACATTATCATCATCATTATCATCCGAATAATTAAAAAAGTACCCCCCCGAGGATTCGGGATTAAACCCCTCAGTATCACCCAATTCTAAAGATAAATCCTTGCCTTCTTCAGCCTTTTTACCGTCAATATACACTTCCTTGTCGGGCGTGATTCTTATTTCTGATATTTTGCCGTTGCCCTTATCCATTTTCAAGATGGTATTGCCTTGGGCATCTTTTTCTTTTTTAATACCCAATCTTGGTGGCGCAGGTGGCATTGGCGGCATGGGTGGCGTCGGTGGTGTACCAAATGTCGGTGGGGTAGGCGGCATTGGCGGTGACGGCGGTGCACCAAATGTCGGTGGGGCAGGCGGCATCGGTGGAACTGGAAGATTGTTCATCAATTCATCGGTTTCATCGGCATACTTCTCGAAATCCTCTTTCGGAATGTCTTTGCCATCAATTTTGAGATTTGTGATTTCACCGTCTTTCATCCGCATTTCAACTGATTTGCCGTTGTCTTCGCGTTTGATTGTGAGGTCTCCTTTACGCTTTGGCGTTGTGTCATTGTTAACAACAATGACTTCAGTAGGAAAAAGGGAATCGGGTTGTGGGATGGTGTCGCGTTTTTTGTTGTAATCACTAAAAGATAGAGTTGTGACTACCGCCAACAGCAACCCCGTAGCAGCAAACTTTTCCATGATGTTTGAACGATTTTGTGGTTGATTAAGAATACGTTTGACACGTTTTAATAGAAATCCTTTTCGTTGACCCGAAAAGGTCATGGCTAATCCGTAAGTGCGAATGTTTTGATGTTGCATTTCTTGTATAGCGAGCAAGGCTTTGGCATAAGTCAGGGAGTTACCGCACAAGCGAATAGCGATATCATCGCATCTGTTTTCGCGCTCGGCGCGGATATTGGCTGAAATCCACCAAACCGCCGGATGGTAGTAAAACAGTATTTCAACAATGGTCTGGATAATATTCAAAATATAATCCCGTCCGGCGATATGCGCCAGTTCATGGGCTAAAATGGCTTCCACTTGCGCCACACTCATATTATTAATCGTTCCGATAGGTATCAAAATGAGGGGTTTTAACCAACCCACCACCATGGGAACGGCTATCAAAGCTGATTCTGATAATTCGACAGCTTGGTTGATTTTGAGTCTGTTTTTATACAAATTCATCCGTGATTGCCACTCTATACTGAGGGGGTGCAAATGGCGGTTGCGTAGGATCTCAATATACATCAAGCCACCCATCATCCTAACGATGAAAAACACCACACCTATCAACCAAGCAATGACAATAAAAGAAATGTGCTCATTGAAAAACGATAATAACTGATATATAACCCCTTGGTTTGCGACATTTTTTGCTAAATGAGTGCCATCTTGTTGTAAAAGAAAAATGTTATTGACATTCTCATTGCTGATCGAAGGAGTGCGCGATAGCCATAAAAAAGTCATAATGGAAGATGCCAACATCATCAGCAAAGCGCCATTGGCAATCCAGTAACGGCTATGCGAAGTGAGATTTTTGAAACTCATCAGGACGATAGCCATGAGGGAGGCAATGACGATACCTTGCCAAAGGCTATGAACCACCGTCCAGCCTAATGCATTTTGCATATCATCGGAGAGTATATGTTGTAACCAATTCATTGTGTGGAATTGTGATACCGAACCGGTGTTCGGCTTGTTAAAAATAGATTGTTACAATTATTTATTTTCCATTTTTTCAATCATTGCTTTTATTTCAGCCAACTCATCGTCACTTGCGGTGTGATTGCCAAGAGCTTGCATCACGAGTTGCATCGCCGAACCTTTAAAAGCAGTATTCACAAACTGGTTCAGGAGCTTTTGTTGCGTTTCCTCCTGTCTATAAACGGCTTCATAGACATGCGACCGTGAGGTATCATCTCGTGACAACAATCCCTTATCATACATCACCTGCATCATTTTGAGTGAGGTCGTATAGCCCACTTCGCGATTTTCGCAAAGTTTTTCGTTCACAAAGCGGACACTGCTGGGACCGTTACCCCAGAGTATATGCAGAATTTCCAATTCAGCCTCAGTGGGCTTTATAAATTCATTCATCTTTTTTATCAATATTAAAACTATTTTTACACTTTAAAACTAATGTACGACAAATATAGTACGATAACTATCGTATATCCAAATTTATATACGCCCGTTTTCGTACTTTTAACACATTTTAACATTTGCGGATGAAAAAAACTATTATTATTTGTTGGGCTTTTTGCTTGCAAATTGGAACATCGTTCTCACAAAACATTGATTATCAGATTCTTAAAAGCCTGAGCAAGATTCAAAGTCCAGCTGATAATCGTTTCAACAAATTTGTGAGTGATGCCGCTGCCCCCCTCAGTATAGGCACGCCTTTACTTATATTAGGTATTGGCTTAGTTGAAAAAGATGAAGAGTTGAAGCAAAAAGGACTTCAAACAGGTATTGCATTTGCTCTTACATTTGGAGAAACCTATGCGATAAAACACCTTGTCAAACGCCCGCGTCCTTATGTCACACATCCCGATTTAAAAAATGTGACAACAGAAAAATCTCCTTCTTTTCTAAGTGGACACACTTCTTCGACATTTTCGATAGCAACATCTTTGAGTTTGAATTTTCCTAAATGGTATGTAATTGTGCCGGCTTATACATGGGCGGCGGCTACTGGCTATTCGAGGATGTACATGAACGTACATTATCCGAGTGATGTGCTCGCGGGCGCTATTTTGGGCAGTGGAACAGCATGGTTGACTTGGAAAATGAATAAGAAATGGTTGCAGAAAAAAAAGAAATAGGATAAAAAAAAACAGGCACTGCTTTATAGCAGCCGCCTGTTCAAGGATAAGTTCAATCTACCTATTTAATAGGACTCTTTATGATACATAAAGCGCATAATGGCTTTATTTATAATTTTTCTTTTTGTTTGCGCCTTAATTAAGGCAAAAAAGACATAATCACTGCCTGCATCTCTTTGTTTTTGGCCAATTCAGGACGCCAATGGAACAATGTTTTATGGGTTTCGAAATTGCACTGTAAAATCTCGCCAAGTCTATAAAGGGCTTCGCTTTTTTTACCCATTTGGTAAAGGCATGCAACGCGGCAATATTCAATTTCAGGCGCGCCACAATTCAAATCAGCCATCTCAATAGCGCGCAACGCCATTTTTTCCTGACCAATATTGAGAAGAAAATACGTGTAATGCAGCCAATATGTTACGTTTTCAGGGGCTAAATGTGCCGCTTTTCTGAAGCTAAACAATGCTTTAGAGAGTTGGTCTGCCTGAAAATAAGCATCAGCCAATGCCGCGTGAAAATCTTCGCGGTGGGCATCCATTTTCAGGGCTTTATTATAGGCTTCAATTGCCCTTTGGTATTGCCCTTGTGATTTGGAACATTCTCCCAATCTGAAATAAATATCAGCATCGTGAGGGTCAAACTCCAAAGCGCGTTGATAACAGATATTGGCAGTTTTGAAATCATTCAGTTTTTCGTAACAATATCCCAGTTTTTGGATCACTTCTGCATCGGCATGCGTGTTAAAGATAGCATTTTCATATATGAGTAAAGCGCGGTTGTAATTACCGTTTTCAAATAATAAATCAGCGGCTTCCATGTAGGCAATTTTACAACTTTCATCTATGGCAAATACATATTCAAAAGCGTCAATTGCATCGGGTATTTTTTCCAAACCTCTCAGGGCGAATCCTAAATTGAGCCATGCTTGCCAGTTATAGGCGTTCATATCTATCAATTTATTATGCAATTCGGCGCTTTCTTTATAATACCTTTTTTTCTCAACCAAAAGAAGGAGCGTTGTATAAGCTTCTGCGTTGTCAGGATTGACAAGTAAACTACGTCTTAAAGAACGAAACATTCCTTGAAAATCTTTTAGATATTCATAGATATAAGCCTCTGTTACGAATATTTCGGATAGTTCAATCGGTGTAGTTTTCCCCTTGATTTCATCTAAAACGCCAAGCGCTTCTTCGAAGGCTCCTTTGGCTGTGAGTAGCTCGGCACGGAGGATACGCAAATTGACATTCAGTGGTGCAAAAAGTTCTGCCCTATCAATTGTGACAAGACATTCATCTATCATATTACGATTCAATAATAATTCTGCTTTGCGGAGGTACAAATCGGTAGAAAAGGGGTGTTGGGATATAGCGGCATCGGCAATCTTGGCTGCTTTTTGCCACTTGCCTTCTTCTTCTAATATGTCTATCATGTCAATATAAACCGTTTCCTCATAAAAAGATACCGTTCCTTTTTGTGACATCACCTCATACTCTTTTATAAGGCGTTTGACATTATTTTGTTGTTCAGGATTAAGTTGATTCATGTGTATTATGGATTTATTCTTTTTATAAAGATACTGCATTTGGGGTATAAATGCTTGTTTTTTTTTAACGTTCGGTTAATAAAAAAAATAGCTACATAATAATTTATAAAAAAATAATTTTGTAAAAACTTGATTATCAGTACTTTAAATTTTTATCTAACAATAAATTAAAAATAAAAAAATGTCAAAAAAATGACAAATCAAAACATTCTGTCATGTTTTATGGTATAAAAATACCTGTAATATAATAACGAAAATGTGACAACGTTTTTTCATAAAAAGAATACTGTTTTGATTGTTACCATAAAAAAAGCTCCCGAGAGGTGACTCTCGGGAGCTTGAATATTGCTCTGAAAGAACAGGCAATTATTGATGTATAAAGTATTTGAAACAGAGTGGCACCTCTCTAATCTCTTTCTTTTCTCAACTGCTTACGACTTTCCTTATTTTGCTGAATCCTTTCGATAAGGAGTGCTTTAAAATCGCGTTCGGCTCTATAGAGTTTAGCAATTTTTTTGACGGTAATTACTTTTTTGAATTTTTGATAATATTCTTTTTTCAAATCCAATTCACGGGCTTCTTTATCAAATTCTGTCAAAATGATTTTTTCGGTATCGGCATCGCCGAGTTCATCAATAGACTTATCGGGTTTTGATGAATTACGGATTAGTTGCATCTTTTCCGTGAACTGGTTAAAAATGGGCCAGAATTGTTGTGCTTCTTCCGGTGTCAGGTTCAATCTTTGAGTGATAAACGCAATTTTATGGGTTTCGAATTTGTTCTTCGACGGTTGAGCGTAAACAGTGATTGATACTGTAATGTATAGCAAAACAGCTATTATTTTTTTCATCTTCATTCTTCAATTTAAAGGTTTAAACAATCTGGTTTTTTATAAATTATTTTCAAATTCTTTTAAGTCATTTTCATTCATATTTTCTTTTAGATAGCGTTCAATCTCTTCGTCGCTGACATTGAGTTTTTCCAAATCGGTTCCAAAAAGATCGTTTTCAGTGCCGTTATCCTCCGACGCCACGTCGGCTAAAGCGCCATTTTCTTGGAGGAGTTCGAGGTCAAAATCATCAATGTTGTCATGAATATATTGTTGAATTTCTTCAGTTGTCGCAAAATTTATATCGGAGACCGGTTGCTGAGAGTGCATAAAAAACCATCCTGTTACCGCTAAAACTGCCGCTGTGGCAAAGGCAAGAGCATAACGGGGTTGCAAAATCGCCGCCAAACCTCTTTGAATCGCCGATATCCAATTTGGAGGCTCGGCATACTGAGGGGGGGTGGATATCTGCGTTTGGGATTCTACTTTTGCTATCACATTGTCTGCCAATGTGTCAAAATAAAATTTAGGCGTTTTGAACGGTTCTTTGTCAGCCAATTCTTTTTTCAGGTCGGCTAAAAATGGTGATATATTCCTTAATTCTTCTTCAATTTCCTTCTTCATGATCTTTCTTATTTTGTCAATTTTTTTATCATATAGTTTGTTTTTCTTTCACCCAAAAACCCAATCCCCAACTCCCTCAATCCCTCAATGTTTAAAATAGGCTTCAATTTTTTTAGCTGCGTGGTGATAAGACGCTTTTAAAGCGCCGACTGATGTATCCAATATTTCGGACATTTCTTCATAAGGCATTTCTTCGAAATATCTGAGATTAAAAACCGCTTTTTGTTTGTCCGGTAAAGTCGCTAAAGCTTGTTGCAATTTCAGTTGTATTTCATCACCATCAAAAAAAACATCTGCCGTTAATTTCTCCGCCATGAATGCAGCGTGAGGGGCATCCAGGGTTTCTGTATTTTTCCGTTTTTTACTACTCAAAAAAGTTATGGCTTCGTTGGTGGCAATGCGAAAAAGCCATGTATAAAGCTTAGATTTACCCTCAAATCTTTCGATATTCCGAAAAATTTTGATAAAAGTATTTTGAATCACGTCGTTGGCATCGTCGTGATCAATCACTAAGCGTCGGATATGCCGATAAAGCGATGTTTGATACTTCTGCATCAAGAGCCGAAAACCTTGCTGGTATGAAGTGGATTCAGAGAGCAACGCAATTATATAATCGTCAGTAATTTCCTTCACACTGCCTTATTTTAGAAGTTTGACTTAAATACTCCGCAAAAGTTTAAAATTATTTTAAAAATTTACTTTTTTTGTGAAAACTTATATTTTAGATGAAACAACCTTTATGGAAACGTTGGCTCAGTTATGTTAAAGAAGTACATATTGAGACGACAGAGAGCGAACATAACCCGTTTTTGCACATCGTTTTGAGAAACGGACAGTATCAACTCTGTACAGCTCATGCTATATATAGTTATGGTGATTTATACGACAATTTTTCAAAAGCTTTTGAACAAATTGACTTGGATAGGCTCAATATTAAAAATGTTTTGATTCTGGGGTTTGGATTGGGGAGTATTCCATTAATGCTTGAAAAAAAGTTTCAAAAAGATTATCACTATACAGCTATAGAAATTGACCCCGAAGTGTTGCGATTAGCTAATACCTATATTTTGCCGGATATACAATCCAGTATTGAATTTCAGATTTTGGATGCTCATACTTATGCGATGTTCAGCACGGAACAATTTGATATGATTTGTATGGATGTGTTTTTAGATGATATGGTTCCGACCGAACTGGAGCAAGATGATTTTTTACACAATTTGAAAGATTTATTGACTGAAAAGGGTGTTTTGCTCTTTAATAAATTGGCTTTTCAGTCTAAAGATAAAAAAGAAGCCGAGGCATTTTTTCAAAATCACTTCAAACGCGTTTTTACTGAGGGGGTATATTTGGATGTTCAAGGTAATTATATTTTGCTGAACAAAGCCACCGTTTTGAAAAAGTGATTCGATTTTTTTAAGTTGTCCGGTCAGTTTGTTTATCTTTGCGTTCTAATGATTATGGTATTTCTATAAAGTGTTGATAATGAATGATTTATAAAAATACCATCTATTTTTTTATTCAAAAAATTATAATAAAAAAGAGATGTTTACAATCAATATTTATTTGCGTTTTGCATTAATAGCTGTGCTGCTTTTGGGTGGCATCGGGATGTCGTTTGTGTGGGGTTTTTGGTGGTCATTTCCCTTTATTTTGGCAGGCGTGATATTGCTTGTAGGCTATATTCTGCTGGGAACGGTACAATCTGCGGCGATGACTTTACAAACGGGCGATATGGACGCGGCTCAAAAAAGATTGAATTTGACTTTTTTCCCGAATTGGTTATATACGCCTAACCGTGCATATTTCTACATGCTGAAAGGCACAATTGCCGGTAATGAAAAAGAATATGAACTGGCTGAAGAATATTTAGTAAAGGCGCAAAAAATTGGTTTGCCAACCGATAATGAAAAAGCTATGGTGCTTTTGTCGCTGTCTAATTTTCGGGCAATGAAAAATAATTGGGCAGCCGCTGAAAACTATTATCGTCAAATCAAAGACCTTAAGGTAACTGAGCCAATGCTTAAAGAACAAATCAAAGAATTTGATAAAGCGATCAAACAACGAGGACAATCAAGTTCGATGATGCGCCCCGGCTTCAGAGGTGGTTACGTACCGGGCGGTAAACGTCCGCGCCCTAAAATGCGTTGATGCATGCTTTTTTATTTAATGCATAGGCACATAAAAGACATAGACGTACTTGACGAATGAGTTAAAAGCTATGTGCCGAACGTGCCTATGTGTTAGAATAAAAAAAAAGACTTTGGAGAAAATTAGGTTCAAATAACAAAATTGGTCTCTTCTTCCGTCTTATCCGTTTTGTTTTTACCGGTTTTTTCTTTGGATTTAGTTTTAGCCTTAGCTTTTACATTTTTAGGAATAATTTCTTTTTCCTTCTTTTTGGCTTTTTTGGTAGGCTTTATTTTGTCTTTTTCTTTTGTGATTTCTTTCACATTTTCCTTCTCAGTTTCTTTTACATTTTCCTTAATAATACTATTTTCCTTTACTTTAGTATTGGGGAAACGTGAAAATATTTTCCCTTTATCAATTTTAGACATGGCAGATTGAATCACAGCCGGTAATCGTTTGGGGCGTTCATCAATCGGAAACCAAACAGTTTCTCTGAACTTATCTGGTTCTTTTATTTTTAGTTCACCTTTCCAAGAAGCGGCATGAAAAAAGAAAATAATTTCGGTAGTACTGTGCAACCTTTTGTGCACGATATGAACAAGCTTAAGTGATTTTTTAGTCAAAATAATACCGGCTTCTTCAAAAGCTTCGCGAATAAGGGCTTCTTTGGCAAATTCCTCCCCTTCAATTTTACCTCCCGGTAAGGTAAAACTTTCACCATTGCTTTTGGTTTGAGCAAGGTATAAGTAGTGATCACGATATTCTAACAGTAACCTCGATGTCAGTATGGTTCTGAAACGACGTTGTATGGGCATAATAGTTATTTGATTGCGTAAATGTGGTTTTGTTTATTATGTTTTGTAATCATAAGACGAATGTACTGATTATATTTTTTATATTCCTCTTCGCCAAGCGAAATAAGCATTGAGACAGAGCCAAAAAAGCATAGCTTCAAAAGTTAATTCATAAAACGCTGAAAATAAGGCTTTTGTCTGAAGATTGAGGTCAAAAATTTTGAAACTAAAATAGTCGGTTAAGATAAAAAAAGCATGAATACCAAATAACAAAAATAAAACTTTGACCATTCTCTTCAGCCATCCAACAATCAAAATCTGCTTTTTTAGAGAAGAGTTTTTGACAACCAACATTTTTTTGCCGGCTCTTTCTGCTGATATATTGAGGGGGTGTCTTTTGAATAAAATAAAGCGGTACGAAAAATATAAATATAGGAAAAAATGAACAATGAATACTGCTTTTTCAAAATTACCGTAGAATGGGCTGAAAAAATGGGCTTGAAATTCAGCTTTTGTTTGGACATCTTGTAAAGCTATCCATGAAAGTAGAAAAAATTGGACGGTTGGTAAGATAAAATGTTTGAAATCGCGCCGACTCATACTGAAACGATAGGGATAAAGGCGGCTTTTGACATAAAAAAACAAAAGAGGACCAAAAGCAAACGACATATAAATCGGCAGCGTGGCAAGGCTGGCATGTCGTTGAGCAACAAAAGAATAGTTCAAAAATTTATCCAATAATGTTAATGAAAAACTGATTAAAAGAAGGCTGAAAAGGATATTTTGCCAATAATTATCGCTTTTACGCCATAAAAATAGAAATCCTAATATACCGCCCGATACTACACCACCTGCCATGAGCAACATAGTAAGCCAGCGGATGAGGTCAAATATGATGGGTGGAATGGACATTATTGTTCAGTAAAATGGATTTTGAGTACAAAACTAATGCCTTGTTTGAATTTTATGGTGATTTTATAAAATTTCGTACTTTCGTCGCGAAAAAAAGAATTGCTCATTACCCATTACCCTTGTTTTATGATAGATTTTATAAAAGGTGTTATCGCGTTCAAAAATCCGGCTTTTGTCGTTGTTGAAACTGCTGCCGGTGTGGGGTATCGCATCAATATCAGTCTGAACACGTATGCAAAGATAGAGTCATCAGAAAAAGTCCTTTTGTTGACGTATTTGCAGATCCGGGAAGATGCTCACGTTTTATTTGGGTTTGCGGATGAACTTGAGCGGACACTTTTCGTTCAATTGATTTCAGTATCGGGTGTAGGGCCTGCCACTGCTCAAGTTTTATTATCGGGTATGAACGCTGATGAAGTGCGGTCGGCTATCATTTCGGAAAATGAAGTCGCTTTCAGTAAAGTAAAAGGCATAGGACCCAAAACGGCGAAACGGATTATCCTTGATTTGAAAGATAAAGTAATGAAAGAGGGCGGTGAAAACATGATGAATTTCACTCAAACAGGCAATACAATACGAGAAGAAGCGTTATCAGCTTTAGTCTCATTGGGTTTTGTCAGGATGAATGTGCAAAAAGTATTGAATAAAATACTCCAAGAGCAACCTAATGTTAAAACTGTTGAAGAACTCATCAAATTAGCTTTAAAACAATTGTCGTAATTCAGTCGTCTTTTTTATAAACTATTGATAAACAATATTATAGGAATAAGTGCAAAAGTTTTGATGCAAACAGATAGCTTATAAATATTTCTTATCTGTTGGCTTTGTTTTTGTATTAAATTGTTAAATATTCAACCATCTAAAATTTTTACTACAAGGCAGTACGTTAGTAAACTGTATAAAGACACCACGATGACAAGTTTTCAAACCCTAATTAATTGCCTTTTTTTAAAAACCTATACTGAGGGGTGTTAATAATCCCATGCTGATTTTAAACTTGATATGAACAGAAAGATCTACTTACTCGGCTTTATTCTCATTTTGCTTGGCATATCATCCAGAACCTTTGCCTCCACTGAACCAAAGGATACAATTCCTTTGCGCGACCGCACTGGGGATTTTCTAAGAGATGCGGTCAAAAATCCATTTGACCTTCAAGATCCAAGTTTCATTGATAAGCGCGTCGAATATGACCCTATCACAAATCGGTATTATGTTACTGAGAAAATCGGTGATGATTATTATCGAACCCCTACTTCAATGACCTTCGAGGAATATTCTCGGTGGAAAGCCAAACAGCAGGAAATGGAGTATTTCGAACGCTTGGCAGGTTTGAGTAAAAAGCGAGGCGGCGAGACGATTGACCCTCTTTCGCGCATTGATTTTTCGGCAACGCAAAACAATAAACTCAAGATGTTGCTCAAATCGGCTGGTACGAATGGCAAATTACCGGAAGCCCCAAAGATTGATGTCAAAAAAATGGGCGACAACCTCATCGGTTTGATTTTTGGCGACCCGCCAACAGTGGATATTCGCCCGCAAGGTCAGATTGACTTGACCCTTGGCGGCGATTATCGCTATTTTGGGAATCCAGTCTTGCCGTCCTATGCGCGTACAACCGGCGGTTTGCTTTTCAATATGGACATTCAAATGAATGTCACCGGTAAAATCGGCGAAAAACTAAACCTGAATACGTCTTTCAACAATAAAGCAACATTTGATTTTGATAATATTATGAAAATCAACTACAACTCCAATGTGTGGGGCGAAGATGATATTATCAAATCCATTGAAGCCGGAAATGTGAACTTACCACTGAGGGGTACCTTAATTCAAGGAAGTCAGAATCTTTTTGGTGTCAAAACAGAATTACAATTTGGCTATTTGCGATTGACCGCTTTAGCTGCGCAGCAGCGCAATAGGCGTCAGAATATATCCGTTTCGGGCGGTAGCCAATTCCAAACATTTAATGTACCGATTGACCAATATGACGAAAACCGCCATTTTTTCCTGTCTCATTTTAATAGAAATACTTTTGAGGAGGCTTTGAAAACATTGCCTCTTATCAATAGCCAATTCTCTATCACTAAAATGGAGGTTTGGGTATCAAATGAAAGAAATGAAGATAGAGAAATTCGCCAAATTGTTGCTTTATCGGATTTGGGAGAAGGTGAAAGATTGACCAATCCTCAAGCTGTAAGACCTACTCCGGGCGCTCTGAGAGATTTTACTAATACCCACATTCTACCTTATAACGAGGCAAATGATTTATATGATAAGCTATTGCGCGATTCAGTGAACTCTCGCCGCATTGATAGAGCTATCAATACTTTAGAATCGTCAAGAATTGGTTTAGCTCAAGGGCAAGATTTTATTAAAAGAGCTGCCAAACGTTTGCAACCCAGCGAGTATTCTTTTAATCCTAAATTGGGTATTATTTCGTTGAATAATGTGGAGCGTCAACAAGTTGTGGGGGTTGCTTTTCAATATTTTTATAACGGACAGGGACCCTTCCAAGTAGGCGAATTTGCGGAAGACGTGAATGCTTATACGGGGAGTGATAGTGTAGGTCAGGTTATATTTGTTAAAATGTTGAAAAATACGGTTCAATTAACCAATACACCGCTTTTTGATTTAATGATGCGCAATGTTTATTCTGTGGGCGCCTATGTTACCAACCCACAAGATTTGCAGTTGGATATCATCTATCAAGATGCCAGTGCTGAAAAAGCAGAAAAACGTACCATTCCGGAGGTTCGGGAGGTACCGCTATTGCGCATGTTAAATCTTGACCGTTTGAATCAAGTGGGTGACCCACAGCCAGACGGGCAGTTTGACTTTATCCCCGATGTCACTATCAATACCCGCAATGGACGTATTATGTTTCCGGTTTTAGAGCCATTCGGCAGTTCTTTGAAAGCTAAATTAGACTCTCTTACCAAAGATCCTTCGATTTCGGCAAAATATACGTATCAGGAACTGTACGACTCTACGCTTTTCCGCGCGCAGGAACGTCAGGAACGCAACCGTTTCTTCATTCGGGGGCGTGTGAAATCTTCGGCGAGCAATCGCATTCAGTTGAATGCTTTCGGTTTGCGTCCGGGTGCAGTGACGGTGACAGCGGGTGCATTTCAGTTATTGGAAGGTGTAGATTATGCCATTGATTATGGAACATCTGTTTTGACCGTTTTAAATCCGTCTTATGTAGCGCCCAATATTCCTTTAAATATTTCGTATGAAGACAATGCTTTTTTTGGACTTCAAACCCGAACAATGTTGGGCTTACGAGCCGATTATCAAGTCAAGAAAAATTTTAATATAGGGGCGACGGTGATGAATATGTTTGAGCAGCCATTTACTCGAAAAGTCAATTTCGGTGATGACCCTATTAACAATAAAGTATATGGTTTTGACCTCAATTTTACGGAAGATGCCCCATGGTTAACCAAATTGGTGGATAAAATTCCTTTTATTCAAACAAAAGAACCTTCAAAAATTACTTTTTCGGCGGAAACGGCTTTGTTAGACCCCGGTCACTCCAAAGCGATTAACGTCGGTAATGATAAAGGGGGTGCGGTATATTTAGATGATTTTGAGGGGAGTAGCAGCCCATTTTCATTGTCGTCTCAACCGGCAGTGTGGGCATTGGCAAGTGTGCCTCAAAAACATTCACTTTGGCCCGAGTCATCAGGAAGTGGTGTTATTTCAGGTGTCAACCGTGCTTTGCTCAATTGGTATCGCATAGACCAATCTATTAGAGATGTATCTAACAGTACTGATATATATACTTCTCCGGTTCTACAAACGGAGGTTTTTCCGAATAGAACAAGTACATTTAATTTTGGTCCTGGGAATCTACCGACTTTGGATCTGACATATTATCCTAAATTAAGAGGTCCCTATAATTTTGATGTACCCAATAAAACGCCTTTTTCAAAAGGTTTGAATGGTGGTGGTGGTTTGAATGAGCCGAGTACCCGGTGGGCAGGTATCATGCGCGGCATCACAACACCCGATTTTGAGGCGGCCAATGTAGAATATATAGATTTTTGGATGCTTGACCCTTTTCTTGATCCTTCAACGAGTGAAAACAAGGGAACATTGCTATTTCATTTGGGGGACGTTTCGGAAGATATATTGAGAGATAGCCGTAAATTTTATGAGAACGGTTTACCAACCAAAGCAAATCCGGAGTTGAAAACAGATACTACCGCATGGGGGCGTGTGCCGCGCACTGAAATTCCGTTGCCCAATTCCTTCTCTGCGGACGATGCTGAGCGCAAACAACAGGATGTAGGTTTTGACGGTATGAATGACGATCAGGAAAGGAAATATTATACCAATTATTTAAATCAAGTGAGGGGGATTCCAGCTTTTGCAGAAATTGAAAAAGACCCTGCAAATGATGACTTTATTTATTACAACGATAACAATCTATCCGGACGTACCGTTTTAGAACGCTATCAAAGGTTTAATGGTCCCGAAGGCAATTCTCAAAATACAGGTAATCAAATTCAGTCGGCGACCAACATTCCTGACGCAGAAGACGTGAATAGAGATAATTCATTTGAGGAGAATGAGGCTTATTTTGAGTATAAAATCAATTTTACTCCTAATCCTTCAGGGACGGGTATGGATACCCGCAACCTCAAGTACTATGTTGAAAGTCTCAAATCTGATTTGCAGAAAAGAACATGGCACCATTTCCGGATTCCGATTGACAATTATGACAAAAAATATGGACAAATCAATGACTTCCGCAGTATCCGTTTTGTACGAATGGTGGTGAAAGACTTTACTGAAAGGACAACCATTCGTTTTGCCAAACTCGATCTTATCCGCAACCAATGGCGCCGGTATAA
>JANPGW010000107.1:0-3959 GCA_031424115.1 Saprospiraceae bacterium
CTGGGTGGATTTTGACTCAGCATCACCGCGATAGAGCGAACCCGTTCATCTACACTGAGGGGTCTCACATTGGTGATAGTTCGGTCTTCGCGATTGGTTTTATAGACAAAATAATGTTTTTCTGCCTTTGCTGCCACTTGCGGAGAGTGGGTAATGACCACCACTTGATGATGTTTTGATAATTTATGCAAAATATTGCCCATTTTTAAAGCGACATCCCCCGATACACCGGAGTCAATTTCATCAAAAATAAGAGTCGGCAGAGGAATCGCCGCCGCCACAAGCGATTTGGTACACAACGCTAAACGGCTCAATTCACCACCCGATGCGACATCTTTAATCGGCATCATCCGTGAACCTTTGTTGGCAGCAAATAAAAACTGCACATCGTCAATGCCGTTGCCGGTCAATTCCGATAATTCGAGAACTTGTACCTGAATGCGGGCATTTTCCATGCTCAATTGTTGTAGCATGGCGTGCACTTGATTTTCAAATTGAGGAATAACCAATTGGCGTTTTCTTGAAAGTTCCGCCGCTAAATCACGCAATGCCTTTTCTTGTTCGATAATAGAATGTTCAAGTCGGCTAATATCTTCGGACAAGTCGCCGAAAGCATCCAATTGTTTTTGCAAATCATTTTGAATGTCGAGCAACTCCTCAACCGTCACCACGCCATGTTTTTTGAGTAATTTATACATGGTATCGAGTCGAGTTTGAATCTCCGCAATACGCTCAGGGTCATATTCGGTGTCTTCGGCAATACCTTCTAATTCCCCACCGATGTCCTCCAATTCGTATAAAATGCCTTCAAAGCGTTCATAAATTTTAGATACTGAGGGGGTATATTTTTTGACTTGAGCAATGCTTAAACCGATACTTTTCAGCTGATTGACCACCGCATTTTCATCTTCGGAAATAGCCCTGAAAGCGGCAGACAGATTGCGTTTAATGGTTTCCGCATTTTGCAAGCGTTGTTGATCGGCTTCCAAGCTTTCTTGCTCGCCCGCTATAAGTTCGGCCTTATTAAATTCATCCAATTGAAAATTTATAAACTCAATTTCACGACTCGATCGCTCACTTTTTTCTTTTAACTCTTTTAGGTTTTTTTTATCTGCCTGAAAAGTTTTAAATTTTTCACGATAGATGGCGAGAGGCACTTTATTATCCGCCAATGCATCAATCATTTGCAATTGAAACGACGTGTCGTGAATGTCCTGCGTGTCAAATTGCTGGTGTAAATCTACTAATTTGGAAGAAAAATCGCGCAATTGAGTCAGATTTACCGGCGTATCATTGATAAATGAGCGTGTTTTGCCTTGCGGTGTTAACTCACGCCGAACCACCGAATTGTCATCGTAGTCAATTTCATTTTCTTCAAAAAAAGTTTTTAAATCGTAGTTTTTAACGTCAAAATAGCCTTCGATAATGCATTTCTCCTGTTGATTATAGAGCACTTTTGTGTCCGTACGATTGCCTAAAATCATACCGAGAGCCCCGAGCAGAATAGATTTTCCTGCGCCGGTTTCACCTGTTATGATAGTTAAGCTTTCCGCGAACTCAATATCGAGACTTTCAATAATGGCGTAATTTTTTATCAGCAACCGTTGAATCATAATCCAATTAAGTTTTGACTGTTTCGTTTCCGGTGTGGATTATTAAACCGCAACGCAAAAACGCAACCCTTTTTAGAAGGTGCAAATTTAATGAAAACTGTTATTTTTTGTTGTTTATTTTTAACAAATTTTCAATTTATAAAATTTTTGTTTTAAATTAAACAACTTCATCTTATCAAAGACACCTCTCCTTGAATCACTTCTTCCGAACCATCCTTATAGATAACCGTGAAATAATACACATATACGGTTGATTCAGCATTTTGACCCTTAAAATTGCCATCCCAACCGGCATTTTCATCATTGGGTAAAAAATTTCTATTTTCAAAAACCTTAGAGCCCCAACGATTATAAATTTCTAAAATTTTTATGCGTTCAACTGTTATACCCGTAAAAATGATGAACCGATCATTATAACCATCGCCATTGGGTGAAAAACTGTTTGGCGGAAATACATTCCTTAATTTTTGCACTTTGACACTTAAATAAGCCGAAGTTTCACACCCACTTTCATCAGCGGCTATCAATTTATAAGTAATAGAAGATGGAGGTTTTACCGTAGGGAACAAGCAAGTATCGCAAGTGAATAGATGCGGGGGCATCCATTTCCAATTACGGGGTGTAAAATTAAATTCAGGCGAAAGTCTAATGCTATCACCCCATTTCAATGCGACAGGGTTTTCCTTAAAACTTACGTTTCTTTTGGGATTTTCTTTCAGAAAAACGGAATCTTTTGCGGTGCATCCGTTGCTGTCCGTTACTACAAAATGGTATGTATTGGCGGACAAATTTTTTCGTGAAAAGGGCAACTGGACATTGAGAATATTATTATTTTCGAATTGGATAGAATAAGGAGTAACGCCACCTTCAATTTTTTCAATCATCCAAGAGCCATTTTTTTCTTCAAAACAGCGAGGCGATTGGATTTGAGTCGTGATACTGAGGGGTGGTGGTGGGGCAATAATTATTGAATCGCGGAGGGTGCATCCCCTTGCGTCTGTAATACTCACTTGATATTTGCCTGCACCCAACCCCATCAAACGCTCAGCCGTTGCGCCATTACTCCAATGGATGAGATAAGGCGTCTTTCCGCCTTCGAGCTTTTTGAGCGCAATCTCAGCAATGGTATCATCGTGACAAATCAGCCCTTTTTCAATACTCAGTTGTGTCTTTATGCCCGAAGGAACGAGGTGCGTTTGTCGAATTACAAGGTTTTCACATCCGAATCTATTAACCAAAACCGTATAGACGGTGCCTGTATCTCGCTCATTACAACTTGTCAGATTGAATATGCTCGTGTCTTTATTTGCCAATAAAAACGGCTGAATCACTATCGAATCGCAACCGACACTGTTGGTTAAATGCCGAATTTGAGAAGAGGTATCTCTGGCATCACAACGTGACAACGGCGTCAAAATCGTTGTATCTTGCCGAAGCCTTTTGAGTGACACAATTTCCACTGAATCGCAGCCAAATCTGTTTTTGTAAGTATATTTTAATTCATTGATTGTCAACGTATTACAAATAAATGAATCTCGCCTCACGGTATCGGCATTCGCTAACACGAACCGTTGAATGATGATCGAATCACACCCGTTTGCATTCGTGAGCTTTGTAATTTGAGTGACAGTATCGGTTGGGCTACACCGATTCGGCTGCGATTCAGTGGAAATAGTTGCGCTCAAATTGCTCAAAAACGACACCACCATTTTACCTGTTTTAAGTCGGTGTAGCCCAACCGATACTGTCACTCAAATTACAAAGCTCACGAATGCAAACGGGTGTGATTCGATCATCATTCAACGGTTCGTGTTATCGAATGCCGATACCGTTCGGCGAGATTCATTGGTTTGTAATACGTTGATAATCAATGAATTAAAATATACCTACAAAAACCGATTCGGCTGTGATTCGGTAGAAATTGTTACCCTCAAACTACTCAAAAAAGATACAACTTTTCTCCCCATTTTAAGCCGTTGCAGTATATTTGATACCGCCACGCAAATAAAAAAACTAAGCAATATAAACGGTTGCGATTCAATAGTCATTCAGCAGTTCGTTTTGTCAAATGCAGATACCGTTTGGCGGGATTCATTGGTTTGCAAAGCACTGTCTTTCAATGAGTTATCATACACTTTCAAAAACCGATTCGGCTGCGATTCAGTGGAAATAGTTGCGCTCAAATTGCTCCAGAAAGACACTACTATTTTACCCATTTTGAGACGATGCAGCCCAACCGATACTGTCACTCAAATAACAAAACTCACGAATGCAAACGGGTGTGATTCAATCATCATTCAGCCGTTTGCGTTATTGAATGCAGATACAATTAGGCGAGATTCATTT